>JBFHPN010000135.1:0-6203 GCA_041592735.1 Oleiphilaceae bacterium
AATATCGGTATCTGGCAACAACTTCTCATCCAGGCTGCTTTGTAGGATAAATACAAAGTCATCCATACCTGAAAACTCAGAGATGGTTTGATCAAAATAGGCGGCATCGATCTGTCCATCCAACAGGTCTCTGGCCAACAATTCTGTTATTTTGTCGGTTTTAAGATTAGTTCTCGCGCGCACCTCATTGATGAATGAAGATAAATGTTCAATCGATAAACGATGCTGTATAGCATTCTTTTCCAGATCTGAATCATATTTCATCTCAGCAAATCTAAGCGCGGGTGTGGTGAATACATTTTGGTTGTTAGTCAAACCAACACCCAAAGATTCTATTAGGACATCCGAGGATTCAGTCAGCGTCGCTGTTAGTAGTTGTTCCGTGAGGTAAAGATCAGGCTGACCATCCAGGTTTGCATCTGAAGTATATGAATCTAGCTGTTTAAGCTTTTCAATAGATAAAGCCAGAGCTAAGTTAGTCATCGAAGATGCAAAGAAGCGAGGGCGTACTTCCAGTAACTCATCATTACCATCTGTAGTGATAAGTGACTTGTCGGTAATCAGTTTTCCTTCGGTATCGCGCTGCACAACACCATTTAATATAAAGTAAAGCGTTTTATCTTCGTTGTTAGAACCGTTGCCGTTGACCATATCTGTATGAAAAATAGATTCCATTTTTTCAAAGAGAGGTTTTTTTCCGCTATTTAAATCTATGGTTTTATTGGGCAGTGAGTTCACTTCCATGTAAACAAAACCACGGTACTGATTTATCTGTAAACCCTCCAGAATACCTCGTTCATTGGTTACGCCAAAGCTGAGTAAATTCTCATTGAAATCTGGGTCGCTGCTTTCAATTTTTAAGGTCTTTTCGAGGGATGTTTTAAAATTATTAGAAAATAAAGTGCTTATTGATTCATATAGGCTTTGAAGTGCCGATAAATAGTCTTGCGGAGTGGTTGCAGTCGACACATCCAGATCAGTAATTGCAGCTTTGATAGTAAATAAGTGGTACAACGATTCACGACCAAGGATATCGATTTGGGCATCACTGACAGTGACAATTCTGGACTGCAGATTAGAGATAGCCTGCTTCAGGGAGACATTGCTTTCTTTGTCGAATCCTTTCGCCAAAATAGTTTTTGCTTCTTGACGGTTCTTCGCAGCAGCAAGTGATGCACTCAAATCCAGAATATTTTGCCGGGAAAAAGGGTTATCCTGAACATCAAAACGTTGAAGAAAAACGTCATAAATTTCTTCTTCGTATGCTTTACGAATAGCACTTAAAGAAAAGTTACTAGCCAGGTTTCGATAACTATCAAAAGCACCAATTGCAGCATCATAGCCTGCTTTCTTATCCATATCTTGTTCAGTAGATTTGAAAGATACCAATACAGAACGCGCATCCGAGAAGGAATCAGCTTCGCCGAGTTCATCAGTCATGGACTTCAGTTCTTTAATCTTTTCTTTGAACTCTTTTAGTGTGGCCACTTTTGATTGAACATCACTAACGCGATTTTTTAATTTCGTGTTGGTCTCTAGGGATGATAGATAGCTATTAGCCAGGGTATTAGCCTCAGTGAAGGTTGATGCAGAGGCGATATCTTTTTTGAACTGTTTAAACTCGGAAACGAATGCATACTCTTGCATTGCAGCTTTCAGATTTGCGATAACGGTAGATGCGGGTATGGTACCCACTGCAACTGCCTCATTAGAAACAGTCACTTCATTCTCAGAAAGTAAATCAAACCAGCGTTTTAAGGCCGCATTAAAAAACGGGATATCCCCTTTATCAAGCTCAAGCTTGTAGACTCTTACTTCAGCATTAATCAATGGCCCTTTCACTGCACCACCGGTAATCAGGATATCAAGTGGAAGCTCTTCTTCAGGCGTAACTGGCAACGGTACAAAACCCCGTTCACCATCAGTACAAGCTGTGATTGATAACGCAAGGATGATCGAAAAGAACAGTAAAAAAATCTTATGGGTTTGATTTATCATAAAGATTGCACTTTTCCATGTCAGGCAACAAAGTGGTTTTGGCGTATGTAAAAGTCATTTACATAAATATGCTTTATGCTACAAAATCCGAAAATGTCTTACAAATGAAGTAGATTGGAAGCGTGAACTGAGACACTAAAAGAACTGATTGCCGTGAAACAGCTATCAGTTCTGACACATAGTTCGATTAAAAAATGCGATTTAAACCATTCAAAGCAGCCACACGATATGCCTCTGCCATCGTCGGATAATTGAAAGTGGTATTGATAAAGTAGTCCAGAGAGTTTGCATCACCTTCCTGACTCATAATAGCCTGACCGATATGGATAATCTCCGCAGCCTGGTCACCAAAGCAATGAATACCCAGTATTTTCTTAGATTCCCGGTGGAACAGTATTTTTAACATACCAACCGCTTCACCTGTTATTTGGGCACGCGCAAGGTCTTTGAAGAAAGCCTGACCCACTTCGTATGGGACTTTTTCCTCTGTCAGTTCCCTTTCATTTTTGCCAACAGAGCTGATCTCTGGAATGGTATAAATCCCGGTTGGCACATCATTGATATATCGGAAATAATTATTATTTAGCAGTGCAGACGATGCCGAACGGCCTTGATCATACGCAGCACTGGCAAGCGCTGGCCAACCTATAACATCACCGACTGCGTAAATATGCTCAAGATCGGTTCGATAATGATCATCAACAGACAGCTGCCCGCGAGAATTGGCCTCTAAACCAATATTTTCGATGCCCAGATTTTGGGTATTGCCGCTTCGCCCGTTACACCACAAGAAAGCATCTGCACGGATACGTTTTCCGGATACGAAGGTAACTTCGATACAATTATCTTTACCGACGACGGTTTCATAACTCTCGTTGTGCCTGACCAGCACACCATTATTTCTCAGGTGGTAGCTGAGCGCGTCTGAAATTTCATCATCCAGGAAAGAAAGTAATTTTTCACCTGGATTAATTAAATCCACTTTCACGCCTAATCCTGCAAAAATAGACGCATATTCAGAGCCGATAACGCCTGCACCATAGATAACCATGGTTCTGGGCGTGTGATTAAGGCGAAGAATCGAGTCACTGCAGTATATCCGTTCATGTGAGAAGTCAACATTTGAAGGGCGATAAGGGCTTGAGCCCGTTGCAATAATAGCCTCTTTAAAATGCAGGACATCTACCGAAGAACCGCCGCGAATTTCAATTCTATGCTCGTCCAGGAAATAACCGTTACCGTTATAGAGATGGATTTTGTTTCTGGCATAGAACTGTGTTCGTAACTTAACCTGTTTATTAATAACCTTTTCGGCATTTTTTAAGACATTGGGAAAAGAAAACCACCTCGGCTCTCCAATATCCCTAAACATGGCGTTAGTGTTAAAGGTGATAATTTGTTTGACTGCATGACGCAATGCTTTGGAAGGGATCGTTCCGACATGGGTACAGTTACCGCCTACTACCGTTTTATCTTCGATTACCGCAACGCGTTTATGGCCTTTTGCCGCATTCATTGCCGCCCCTTCACCTGCAGGACCGGAACCAATTACTACCACGTCATAATGCAACTCTGCCATAAACTTAAAAACTCCTATTTAAAACGGATCATACTAACTGATATCTATCAGATTTATTGAATAAACTCGCTACCGCTTACCGGGCAGCATCGTAGGCATTAATAGCTTGGTCGCTGTCTGCCTGTTCGTTTTCTTTATCACACTTTGTTTTGTCGCCCCCACACACATCACAGGCAACTTCCATACCTAAGGCGCTCATACCACCGCAAGAGCCAGAAATGGGTTTTTTCCCCATTATTACACCAACGGACATGGCAATAACAAGCAGAGACATCACAGCAAAAACAATTATGAATATGTCCATAAACTACTCACTGAATAAATATGTTTTGATGCCAGCACACTATGCTGGCTGGAAAAAACAAAAGCCAAGCTAGCTAGCGCTAACTTGGCTTGTGATTTAGCCGCCAAAGTCATCCAGAAGAATGTTTTCATCTTCAACACCGAGATCTTTCAGCATTTGGATGACAGCAGCATTCATCATAGGCGGCCCGCACATGTAGTATTCACAATCTTCTGGTGCAGGATGGTCTTTAAGATAATTATCATAAAGCACATTGTGAATGAAACCGGTATAGCCTTTCCAATTATCTTCCGGCATTGGATCTGAGAGGGCAACATGCCAGGTAAAGTTATCATTTTCAGCCTGTAACATGTCATATTCATCTTGATAGAACATTTCTCTCAAGCTTCTTGCACCGTACCAGAAAGACATTTTACGTTTCGAATTTAATCGTTTTAACTGATCAAATATATGGGAACGCATAGGTGCCATTCCGGCACCACCACCAATGAAGACCATTTCAGCATCTGTCTTCTTGGCAAAGAACTCACCAAATGGTCCATAAACCGTTATTTTGTCACCTGGCTTCAGGTTAAAGACATAGGATGACATTTGGCCTGGTGGATGATTTGTTCCGGGAGGTGGTGAGGCGATACGAATATTAAATTTAACAAGCCCCTTCTCTTCCGGGTAATTCGCCATTGAATAAGCACGAATGACGTCTTCTTTAACCTCGGAGCGGTATTGCCAGAGATTGAACTTATCCCAATCACCACGATACTCTTCTTCAATATCGAAATCTTTATAATCAACAACATGTGGAGGACATTCGAGCTGCACGTAACCACCGGCTCTGAAATCCACATTTTCGCCTTCTGGTAATTTCAGGACGAGTTCTTTGATGAAGGTGGCCACGTTCTGGTTTGAGATAACTTCACATTCCCACTTCTTAACACCAAAGACTTCTTCAGGGACTTCGATTTTCATATCCTGTTTGACAGGAACCTGGCATGCTAAGCGCCAGCCTTCAGCCTCTTCACGCTTGGTAAAGTGTGATTTTTCGGTGGGCAACATACCGCCGCCACCTTCGAGCACTTTACACTTGCACTGGGCACATGTGCCGCCGCCGCCACAGGCAGAAGACAGGAATAAACCTTCTGATGCCAAAGTTTGAAGTAATTTACCGCCTGCAGGTGTTGCAATCGGCTTGCTTTCATCTTCATTTACTACAATTGATACGTTACCCGTACTCACCAACTTAGCTCTGGCAGACAAAATAACTGCAACCAGAGAAAGCACTATCACGGTGAACATGACAACGCCTAATATTATTTCTGCATTCATATCAGTACCTTTTTTTAAAACTTACTCAAATAACACTGTTTACAGTGAAATACCTGAGAAAGACATGAATCCAAGTGACATTAAGCCAACGGTGATAAACGTGATACCCAGACCGCGAAGGCCTTCTGGAACATCACTGTATTTCAGTTTTTCACGTATACCTGCCAATGCAGTAATAGCTAACGCCCAACCTACACCAGCGCCAAGGCCATACACGACACTTTCACCAAAGTTATAGTCACGTTCAACCATAAATAATGAAGCACCTAATATCGCACAGTTAACCGTAATCAAGGGCAGGAATACACCTAGTGCGTTATAGAGATCCGGGAAATATTTATCCAATACCATTTCCAGAATTTGCACTAACGCAGCGATAACGCCTATGTAAGTCAACAAGCCAAGAAAGCTTAGATCTACATCAGGATAACCTGCCCATGCCAAAGCACCTTCTTTTAACAGGTAGGTATAGATCAGGTTGTTAACTGGCGTAGTAATGGCAAGTACAACAACAACCGCAATACCAAGGCCTATAGCGGCCTGGATTTTCTTGGAAATCGCCAAAAAGGTACACATTCCAAGGAAAAAGGCCAAGGCCATGTTTTCAACAAATACCGCCTTAACAAACAGGCTCAAATAGTGTTCGATCATTAGAAAGCCTCCCTTGCTGTATGTGCTGACATTCTGTAATCAGGCGCTTCAACTTGCTCTTTCTTCCAGCCGCGTAAGGCCCAAATCAGCAAACCAATTATAAAAAAGGCGCTAGGTGGAAGCAGTAACAATCCATTTGGTACATACCAGCCGCCATCATTGATGGTGGGCAATATTTCTATACCGAAGAGTTTACCTGCACCCAGGAGTTCTCTGAAGAACGCCACGGCAAGCAACAACACCATATAACCCAGACCATTACCAATACCATCAAGGAAGCTGATACCAGGACTATTCTGCATAGCGAACGCTTCAGCTCGACCCATAACGATACAGTTGGTAATGATC
>JBFHPN010000136.1:0-6177 GCA_041592735.1 Oleiphilaceae bacterium
CCGTCTTCAGCTTACGCTCAAATTTAACGTCTGTATCATCCATAAACAATATATAGAAGGAAATTCTGGGATACATTCCGCCTACTATTTCCATATATAAATCGACATTCCCGGTGACTCGATATTTGTTAGGCGCAATTTCTGTTACCTGGTAAGAAATATATCCCTCTTTAGAGAAATTAATCCGGCAAGGCATCGCGTCCAAGGCACAACTTAATCCAGCATAGTTATTAGCCGCCACACCAACATATTTGTTAGACGCACAGCCAAATAAACTGAAAATAACAACAAATAAAACCAGCTTATACATATAATCCCTTACTATATTTTTATGACTGTCCACTCACAATGTGGACCATTGATTCAGCCGGATTGTGCCTTATTTTTCCCTTTCTCGCTATGGATTCATGAATTAATCAATACCAGGTTTATTCCTGGCACGACTCGAATATTACGGGTTATAAATAGCTTATAAAGGTCTCATAGCGCTTTCTGTTCACGCCCAAATCTGAATACCCCACACGGCTCGCTGAACGAAAATGCATTTGCTTGGTACTTTCATCCAGGAAGATTTCCAGATCATCTTTAAAACGCATCAGCTTCGAGGTAAACACTGCGTAGAGATAATGCTCATTCTGTTGCTTGATAACCGCCCCAGGCATTTTGCCAATTGCATTTGCCACGCGCGCCATTTGCGTTTCGGGCGCGCCTTCATAAGATACCGCAGGCACTGCTTTTGATTGCACCGTTGTTTGGGACGATACGCAGTTTGGCTTGCTCGCCAAGGGCGCCAGTTTGGACGCCCGCACACCCAATTCAGACTTGTACTGATTATTGATATTCATATATTCCTCCATCACACATTACATTTTGTGCAATTGTATTGCGTACAATTCATAAATACAAGCAAATAAAAAACCCGCCTCAGGCGGGTCTTGTTTACAACGATGGCTACTGATTCAATAGCCGATAGGTTGCCACAACACGATCAAGATTATTTAAACTCAAATCACTTTTGAAGGTATCGCTCATTGGCTTTTTACCCGGGAAAAAGCCAAGATAAATATCTACTTTTCCAGCCCTGGCTAGTTTATCCAGCCATTTCCCCTCTATCACGCCAATATTCGTCTCTGCGATACTGGAAAAGGGAATCACATCACCACCATCTATACTTATGCCCAGCCCCTTACTCGCAGGTTCGATATCAGATGAGCTGTTTACATGAATTTTATCTTCCATCAGTGTCAGCCATATTTGCGACATATAGCCTTCTTTACCCATTTCCCAGGTTGGGGTGCTAATCACCAAACCCTGAGTAAGAGAGGTATTTCCTTTGCGGATCGTCCAGATGTCATAAGTGAACGGTAACTGTTTTACCGATACTGAAAAGGGTTTGGCATTAATGGCAGCAACTGAGCCGGCGGCAGCACTCACTTTTTGCTCAACCGGTTGCACTGTAGACTCCAGCTTTTTCATGGACTGAGCGGGCACCGCGGCCACTTTCTGCTCCAGCTGTGTGGCTACGACTGCGTCGGTTTTAACCGCGGTTTTTGCCTTAGCCTCTGCCTCTGCTGCCAGACGCGCGGCTTCCAATTTCTGTGCTTCTTTCTGAGCGAGCTCTTTTTGAAGCTCTTGTTCCGATTTGGCCACTTGCACCGGTTCTTTCGCGGGTGCGCGCAATGATTTCATTAATTCGGCAGCAGTTGGCGCAGGTGCCTCCGCGGCTTTTGCCGTTGACTCTTGCTTGGCTGGTTTGACTTCCGGCGCCGGCGCGCTGGCCTTATCCCCAGTGGATGCACACGCACCTAACAATAAGGCCAGAGACAAGGCCATAGTTTTGGTGGCAAAAGGATGAAAAGTGCTTGCTGACTTGCAGGCGTGAATAATCGATTTTTTAGCTGGATTCATGATATTTTTTTCCCGAATTACGCGTTAGCTTATCGCTTGCTTTAAAAAACATGTCAATTCTTAAAGGAGCATACTCTTTAGTGTAGACAGACTGCGGAAAAAGCCTAATTTTTAAGCAAATTAAGCTGTTACAGACTGTAAAATCATCCTCTGGCAGGTTTATTTTAAGCCACTCAATAAGGCAGACAATGTGGAATTCCCTTTCTCCTGAACACGCACTTTATCCTGCGCCTCGCCCCCTTCAAATTGCAGGTCATCTTCGGGTAATTCATCTATAAAACGACTGGGAATGGTTTCAATCTTTTCACCGTATTGCTTACGGCTTGCCGCATACGTCAAGGCCAATGTGCGTTGTGCACGGGTAATTCCCACATACATCAAACGCCGTTCTTCTTCGATATTATCTTCTTCGATGCTGGTTCGATGTGGCAATAGTTCTTCTTCCATCCCCATGATAAATACATGGGGAAATTCCAGGCCCTTAGATGCGTGTAACGTAAGTAAATGAACTTTGTCACTATCATCTTCTTCTTGCTGCTGCTCGAGCATATCCCTGAGTATCAGCCGGGAAATGGCTTCATCCACCCCGATCTCATCAGCAGTACCTTTGTCGGCCTCAAGCATATTTTTGAGCCCATCCACCAAGTACCAGACGTTCTCCATACGCTTCTCTGCTTGCTTGGGAGTGTTGGCATTTTGATACAGCCACTGGTCATACTCTATATCGGTAAACATTTGTTTGATGACAGGAATCGGGTCTTCCTGATAACAGCGCTCGGTTGTGCGCTTCAACCACTCACTGAAACGCCGGACTCGCTCCAGTGATTTACCATTCAGTACCTGCTCCAAACCAACCTCTTGCACGGCCTGACTCAGGCTGATATTTCTCTGGGTGGCATAGTTACCCAGTTTTTCGAGGGTGGACGGGCCAATTTCTCGGCGAGGGACATTCACAACACGCAAGAACGCGGCATCGTCATCCGGGTTTGCAATCAAACGCAGATATCCCATAGCATCCTTGATCTCATTTTTAGAAAAGAAGGACGAGCCGCCAGACATCCGATACGGCACCTGGAAAGCCTGCAGCTTTATTTCAAGAAGCCGTGACTGGTGATTGCCCCGGTAAAGTACGGCGAAATCTTTGAAGGCGATATTTTTTTTTAACTTAAGATCAAGGATTTCCGCTGCAATCTGTTCGGCTTCTGCATCTTCATGGCGACAACGAATCACTCTGATACGTTCACCCTGCCCTAATTCACTCCACAAAGCCTTATCAAACATATGCGGATTATTGGCAATTAATTGATTAGCCGCCCTGAGAATCAAACTGGTGGAGCGGTAATTTTGTTCCAGCTTTACCAGCTTCAAACCGGGAAAATCAGTCTCCAGTTTAGCAAGATTCTCTGGCCGGGCGCCCCGCCAGGCATAAATGGACTGATCATCATCACCGACTACCGTTAATGCCCGGCGATCACCGACAATCTGTTTAACCAGTTCGTATTGCGCCATATTGGTATCTTGATACTCATCGACCAGCAGGTAGCGTATTTTTTGACGCCACCGGGATAAACTCTCAGGATGTTCACGAAATAACAAGACAGGCTGCAGAATCAAATCATCAAAATCGAGTGCGTTATAGGCCTTAAGATAACGGTTATACATGGCGTAGATGTTTGCCATGAACGCTTCATCGGGATTTTTAGCCTGCTGAAGCGCAATTTCCGGTGTATGCATGGCATTTTTCCAGTTAGAAATCATCATTTGTAACTGGTTAATACGGTCACTGTTCTCGTCCCCCTCTTTGAGCATCAAGTCGCGTATTAAGGCCTTGGCGTCTTCACTATCAAAAATGGAGAATCCGGGCTTGTAACCCAAGACCTTATGCTCACTTTTGATAATGTTCAGACCAAGATTATGAAAGGTAGAAACAATCAGGCCGCGTGCTTGCGGGCCGGAAACAAGCTTAGACACGCGCTCTTTCATTTCCCGGGAGGCTTTATTGGTAAAGGTGACCGCGGCAATATGTCGGGCCGGCAGCCCACACTGCTCGATCAGATAGGCAATTTTTCGGGTAATTACACTGGTTTTTCCACTGCCCGCGCCGGCTAACACCAATAAAGGGCCCGCTACATATTTTACAGCTTCATTTTGTTTCGGGTTTAATTTATTTGCCACAGACACGCTCTCTGAAACGGATTCAACGTCAGCTAAGATAATTCGCGCCATTTTTTCACGTCAACCTGATCCAATCCAGTGAAAAAAGCGTTCATAATAAGATATTGTTTCAGCGCCAGGGTTTAAATACAAAAAAACGGCATTATTATGGTGGGCTAACCTCTAGCCGCCGCTCACAAAGCAGCGTGCCTAAACAAATAAGCCTGGTGACTTATCCTTTGATGGTTACACAATTCAGCATCATTTTTATTTCAGGAAGAACATGACTCAAAGCAACATTCAGATCCCAGACATTTCAAGCGCTGCCTCACAACTCCAGATAGCACGAAAAATTGCGCAGGAACTTCAGGTCAGAGAGCAACAGGTAGCCGCCACGATCAATCTGATTAATGAAGGGGCGACAATACCGTTTATTGCCCGCTATCGTAAAGAAGTCACGGGAGCACTGGATGATTCTCAGCTAAGGAAATTAGAAGAACGCTTAACCTACTTAAGTGAATTAGAAGACCGGAAAAAAACCATTCTGAAGAGCATCCATGAACAAGGAAAGCTCAGCGCCCCCCTCGCTCAACAGATTTTGGATGTAGATACCAAAAACGAACTTGAAGACTTATACCTTCCTTACAAACCCAAACGTCGCACCAAAGGCCAAATAGCCATTGAAGCAGGCCTGGAACCTTTGGCTGATGCACTGTTTACAAACCCCGATCTAGATCCGGAAGCCACGGCTCAAGGCTATCTCAATCCTGAGAAAGAGATTAATGATGTCGCCGCCGCGCTTGAAGGGGCTAAATTTATTTTGATGGAGCGCTTCAGTGAAGATGCCAGACTACTTAGCCAGTTAAAGCAGTATTTATGGCAGCAAGGCGATATCCATAGCACTGTCATCGAATCGGAAAAAACCAGAGGTGACAAGTTCCAGGACTATTTTGACTATCGTGAAGCGATTAACAAGATTCCCTCACATCGCGCCCTGGCTTTATTCCGTGGGCGTAATGAAGGCGTCCTGAATGTTCACCTGATTGCCCAGCAATTCGACACCTCAGACCGTTCGGCCATTCACCCTTGCGAAACACAGATCGCTGCCCATTTCGGCATTGAAGACCAGTCCCGGGCGGCAGATCGCTGGCTTAAGGAAGTGGTTCGCTGGGCATGGCGGGTAAAACTTAGCCCTCATATTGAAACGGATCTTTTGAGCCGACTTAGAGAAGAAGCCGAGAAAGTCGCGATCTCGGTATTTGCCGACAACCTTAAAGATCTGTTACTGGCTGCACCCGCTGGCGCCAAGATCACCATGGGGCTTGACCCCGGCCTGCGCACCGGTGTGAAACTGGCCATCGTTGATGAGACAGGTAAATTACTGGACCATGCCACCATTTATCCTCATGCGCCTCAAAACAAATGGCAGGAATCGATCAGCATCATTGCTGCGCTTTGCCTGAAACATAAGGTTTCCCTGCTAAGTATTGGCAATGGCACCGCCTCTCGCGAAACCGAAAAACTTGCCGCTGAGGTAATGAAACTCTACCCCCAGCTGAAACTCACCCGTATTATGGTTAGTGAAGCGGGCGCCTCTGTCTATTCAGCCTCTGAACTGGCCGCACAGGAATTCCCGGATCTGGACGTAACATTCCGCGGTGCCGTTTCCATCGCCCGACGCCTTCAGGACCCTCTGGCAGAACTGGTAAAAATAGAACCCAAAGCTATCGGTGTTGGTCAGTACCAGCACGATGTCAGCCAGACACAACTTAACAAGAGCCTGGCAGCCACTATCGAAGACTGCGTTAATGCCGTGGGCGTAGACGTGAACACGGCTTCAGCGCCCTTGCTTGAAAAAGTCTCGGGATTGAATCAAACAATTGCTGCCAATATTGTCAATTTCCGCGATCAGCATGGCCGCTTTACCAATCGCAATCGCTTGAAAGAAGTCCCCAGACTTGGCCCTAAAGCGTTTGAACAATGCGCAGGTTTCCTGCGAATCAGAGAAGGTGACAACCCCTTGGATGCCTCAGCGGTTCACCCTGAGTCATACGGCATTGTCGAATCCATTGCCACCAAGGCAGGCCTGCCTGTCGACAAGTTAATCGGCAATGC
>JBFHPN010000137.1:0-6155 GCA_041592735.1 Oleiphilaceae bacterium
CAGGGGCTCGCGAATTTTAAGCCTTAAATAATACCTTGATCTAAAGCGCTTGCCATCGCCGTTGCCAGTTCCTCACATTGCTGTTCGAAAGAGGTTTGATAGGCCCCTTTAAGCACCAGAGGCGCTTGAACCCAACGCCATTTTAAACCGGTGGTGATGGTTTTCAGTGCATTGACGGTACCCGTACCATCGTGACCAGCACGAATAAAGGCACAACAGGGTAAGCCCTGTTTTTGCTCCAGCACCGGATAGTAGCAGCGATCAAAAAAATCTTTCAAAGCGCCACTCATATAGCCCAGATTTTCGGTTGTTCCGAGGATAATCGCATCTGCAGCAAGTACATCTTCAGGTTGCGTATCAAAAGGGCTGAGCGCGCTGAAACGGGTTTGCGTAAGTTCAGCCTCGGCCACGCCCTGATGAATGGCATCCCAAAGTTTACGTGTATTGTCTGAAGGACAATGCGCGACCATCAATAAGTGTTTGGTCATTCTGTTTCAGGCGGTTGGTAAAATAATTCTATTTGATTCACGGCCTTTTCTGGGTCGCAATCAAATCCGTTTTCTTTCAGTACCGCACCTAAAGAGGCAATGCAGTAAAGTACATTTTTTTGGTTGCAGGTGTTGCCCATCAAACCTATACGCCAGGCTTTCCCTGCAAATTTACCAAGGCCGGCGCCTATTTCGAGGTCATAACTATTCAATAATTGACCACGTATTGAAGCATCATCCAGTCCTTCCGGTATTTCAATCAAGTTCAACTGTGGCAGCCGGATTTCTTTGGCCACCAGAAGATTGAGACCCAGAGCATGTAAGCCGGTAACGAGCGCCTGGTGGTGATAGGCATGTCGGGCCCAGGCATTTTCCAAACCTTCTTCTTTGAGGATGAGCAGGCTTTCATGCAGAGCATAAAGGCTGTTCACCGGTGCAGTATGATGATAAGCGCGTTTCACATTGGCACCCCAATAATCCATGACCAGATTCAAGTCGAGGAACCAGCTGAAGTTTTTTTGTTGACGTTGTTTGATTTTTTCAACCGCTGCAGGGCTGAAGCTCACTGGAGACAGACCCGGTATACAGGACAGGCATTTTTGTGTGCCTGAATAGACGGCATCAATACCCCACTCATCAATTTTAAGTTCTATACCGCCCAAGGACGTCACTGTGTCTGCGATCACTAAACAGCCATGACGGTGCGCTATTTCGCTAAGCTTCTGGGCATCAGAACGCACCCCTGTAGAGGTTTCCGCATGCACAAAGGCCATCATCCTGATCTCTGGATGTGTTGCCAGGAAGTGATCAACGGCGTCGGGATCAACGGCATCGCCCCATTCAAACTCAAGTGTCTGAACTAAGGCTCCCGCACGGCTGGCAACTTCTTGCATGCGCATACCAAAAACGCCGTTGATGCAGACCAGGATCGGGTCACCGGGTTCGACCAGGTTCATAAAGCAGGTTTCCATACCAGAAGAACCGGGTGCAGAAACGGGTATGGTGAGTTCATTTTCAGTTTGAAATGCGTACTGCAGCAGTTGTTTGATTTCATCCATCAAAGTGACAAACTGAGGGTCCAAATGACCAATGGTTTGCTGCGAAAGAGCCTTTAGTACCCGTTCAGATACATCCGAAGGGCCTGGCCCCATAAGTATCCGATTGGGCGCTTGAAAAGAATGCATAAAGAAGTCTACCTGTTAATTATTTATATTTTGCGGTGAGTAAATTATTTTGCTGGTTAGTAATTATAGCCAGAGACGGCGGATGGGGCGAAGGGATGAGGCAATTATTGCGAAAAAAACACACTTATTCCCGTGAATTGTGAATAAGTGTGCACTTGGAGAAAAACGGTGAGCCCATAACCGATGGGTATAAGCCAGAAAAAATCTTTATGTTTAATTATTGCGCACGTTTAAGGCTGTTCTGACTGAAATCGTTGTCATTCAGGCCCGATTTGAATTGATAATTTTTCCAGATCAAATCGGTACTTTTGCCGGTCTGATGATTTTGCATAGACATCTTTTCAGGGCGCCAGAATTGACCCAGGTATTGTTGATAGCCTTCAGAGATGAGGGTCTTTAAGAGCGCTTCTTTTCTGTCGTAAAAGTCAATTTTGTGGACGCGATATTCCTGTTGATCAATCCAGGCAATCTGACTGGTATAACCCGAATTTTCATCTGTTGGAAAACGTTTTACCACAAAGCACGTCAATTCACCGCAGGCTTCATCTTTCAAGTATTCATAGGTGTATTTTTCAATTTCCTGAGAGCTTAAATCTTCGAAGGCAAATTCGCTGCCCATGAACGGCCCGGATTTATTTTTTGATGCGATACGTTTTACCCGTTTTAAAGCCGGCAGATAAAGCCATTGATCATCTGCGTCTACTTTATGGGAGTAAGTCAGTAGAGCAGTACCGCTAACATCCTTGGGCTCGTCAAAAATGGTCAGGCTTTTATCGCCATCATTTTCTACTTCCAGGCTTTTGACGCGCAAGGTGCGAATGCTTTCTTCACCTCTGTTATTGCGCAGAATCATGGTCATTTCAGCTGTTGTATCCTGCCACCCGGTATTTCGTTTATCCGCTTCAATGGCTATTTCCATCCCTTTTTCTGCTGGTGTTTGGGCGTGAACGAAAAAGGCACTGCTTAGGCCGATTGCAAGTAGTAGGGTTTTTAAGGGTCTTGCATGTGTAAAGCTAGGCATTATGTTGCTCCATGTCTGGGTTGAACGTTATTGTTTTGCGGTCGCTGTAGTGAGCCTGTTTATTTTGGATGTCTCGGCTTTCTTGGCAACCTGTTGTCGGTGATTGCCAACCAGAAAAATTAAAAGAGGCGGTAAGAAAAAGAAATCCACTAGTAAGGCTACCACAATGGTCACGGCTGTCATAAGACCCATATCGGCATTCATAGAGAAATCCGACAGCGACAAAACCGAGAAGTTAGCAAATAAAATAAAGGTTGTGACGGCTAAGGCAACGCCTACCGTGCTGAAGGCATAGCGAATAGCATCTTCAGTGGAGAGATGATTTTCATGCTTTGCCCTAAGAAATTTACTTAAAAAATGCACGGTATAATCAACAACGATACCCAGCGTCATGCCAAAAACGACGGATAAACCAATACCGATATGTGCGACGGTCATTCCCCAAATACCAAAGGCAACCAGGGCAGGTAATAGATTCGGCAACAGGCTGATCGCGCCATAGTAAGCAGAGCGTAAACTAAAGGCCAGAACCACAGAAATGAGTAATAACGCGATAAAGGTTCCCTCAAGCATGGATTTGATATTGCTCTGACCAATGTGTGCGAACATGACATCGCTGCTTGCGCCATGAGACAGAGACAGTTCAGGAAGATTCAATGAAAACCATTGGATGGCACGCTCTTGTAGGTCCAGTAACTGGGCGGTAGATATTTTCGCCAGTGACCCTGTCAGCAAGGTTTGGGTTTTATCAATATTTACCTGGTTATTCAGATCGAGTCCAAAGGGGAGAGACATTTCATAAAGCAGTAAATATTGGGCAGCTAATTGCGCATTATCAGGAAGACGGTAGGCTTCTGGTGCATCGGCATACAGGTTTTTATTCAGGCGTTTCATCACGTCGCTGAAGGTCATGACATGTTGAATTTCAGGTTGTTGCCTTAACCAGTTAGCAGCTTTATCCAAACCTTCGAGATAGGCAGGGTCGGTAATGCTGCCACCTTGTTTTGACGATACGATAAAGGAAATATGCCCGAGACCGGTCAGTCTCGCTCGAGTGAAATCAGCAGACTGCCTCTGTCGCATAGACGGGTCAAAGTACTCTACCCAAACATCATTCAGCTCGTTTTGAGGTAGGAAAATAATGCATAGCCCCATAATTATCATACTGACAGGCAATAGTTTTCTGGCATGTTGAATCACGAAGTCTGCCAGTGATTTTGTCCATCGAGCCTGGCTGGTTTCCCGGGTTTTTACTTTAACAGGCAACGACATCATCAGTGCAGGCAGCAGCCAGATTGAAAATGCCCATGCTGCGACTACGCCGATTGCGACGATATTTCCTAAATCCCGAAAAGGAGGCGAGTCGCTGAAATTTAACGATAGAAAACCGATGACAGTCGTTATGCTGGTGAGGAAAACGGGCTGGTGATTAATTCTCAAGCTTTCTTTCATGGCAAGGGCTTTGGTTTTTCCGTTTTGCATTTGTTGGAAAAACGTTGCCAGAATATGAATGGAATCAGCAATGGCAAGGGTTAGTATCATCGTGGGTGCATTGGCTGAGGCGGTGGTGATATCAATGTTTAACCATGTCGCCACCCCTTGGGCAAATAGAATAGACGCAATAATGATGATTAATATGCTGAAGGTGCCGCTGAGCAAGGTTATGAGGCTGCCGCTTGCGCTGAATATATATAGCGCTATACACAACGTGGCGATTAAAAAAGCAAGTGGCACGATATGTGTCAGGTCATAAATGGCGGCATCTTTAAATGCGTTGTCTGTAATTATCTGGCCGGTCACGTAGATGTCTATATCCGTATAGCGTGAGAGCAATTCTGCCTGAATAGCGTAAGCCGCATTGGCTACCTCTGGTGTTTCCTTGGCGGGGTCCAGTCCGGGCATCTCCATAGATACATTAACGGCCGTTACATCAGCCTTGTGAGAAATTAATCGTCCCGCCAGAGAGGGTTCATTTAAGGCCACTGTTTTAGCGTTATCGATTACTTCCTGAGGGAGTTTTTGTGCATCGTTAATTAGGTTATCTACTAATAAATCATCCCCGTTGGCAACCGTATGCTGATAATTAGTGACTGAATCAACGCGAATAGAATAGGGTAGCTGCCAGGCCTGTTCGGTTAATTTTTCGATGATCGATAAGGTTTGTTGGGTAAATACCTTGCCATCTTTCGGTGCCAGTACAAACATGACGTTGTCTGTTTTTGTGAAGGTTGCCTGAAGGTCTTCATACGCCTTTAGCTGCGCATTATCCTCACTAAAGTAAATGCGGTAGTCCGAACTGAATTTACTGGCTGGTAAACTAGATGCGGCAAGCGCGACGATGCCCAACGAAGCGAGAATGACCAAGAGCCTGAATTTAAGAATGATCTGACTGAAACGTTCTATCATAGCGCTATCCAACCCAAGAGTGGTTCATCGTAGCAAGCAGAAAAACATACCCGTTTGCTGTAAATAGTCCTTTATTTGCAGAGTTAAGACAGAGTGTTTAGCGGCTTGCGTATTATTATTTGCTTTTTGTGACTGGCGGTCACGAAATTAAAATCAGCATACTTTCATGCCTGAATTTTTTCAATAGCCATTTGTCGCAACCAAGGCATAGCCAGTATTTGTATAAAGCAGAAATGCACGCCTATCTTTTTGTAAAAATTTAAGTTATTGAAAATGTTATTAAAAAAATAAATGTATAAGCTGTAAATTGATTATGTTGGTTTATAGAAAAGATTTTTCCGTTCTATGGAAAGAATAAAACGCCTGATCGTTTAGCGACTCGATGAGTATTGAATCGGATATAGGAAAATCGAGGAAAGGCAATTAAAGAGAGATGAATGCAAGAAAAGCAGGGAAGAAGACATCCGGCAGTTTTACGGCCAGATGTCGTTTTAAACCAAAATGCCGGTTAAACAAATAAACGTGATTTAAGAATAATGCCGTGACTATGACCTTGAGCAGAAGCGGCCTCTAATTTAGCGAATTCATCGTGAGAGAGGGTGTTTGTCCAGGCAATAACTGCATGACAGGTACCGGCTTCCAGTGCACGTTTACTTAACTCAAATACAGAAAAGCTGTCATTCGAGCGTAAAATCATAATTTCATTCAAGGCTTTATTATGGTGAGCTTTTTGCCATTCTTTCAACAGTTGAATGGGGGGATCGATCCATGCCAGCCAGCGTTTTTCATGATGTAGATTAATGAGCATCGGCAGTATTAATGAAATGCTGTCGACCGAATCTTTCGCCAACACTATTTCGGTGACATTGGCCGCAAGGGGAGGCTCTTGTCTGTGCGTGCTGGCAGGAACGGATGCATTATCGGGCATCTGTTGCACCTGGGCGCAGCGCACAGGTTGATAGTTATTTAAATGACGACCACTCAGGTCGTAGGCTATATCCTGCTCATACATCGACAGCTGTTTCATTGCAAAGTCTCCTTACGTGTGATGCCGAC
>JBFHPN010000138.1:0-6155 GCA_041592735.1 Oleiphilaceae bacterium
ACACCTGAGAATGATGATCCGGTGGTGATCGGCGAGGTCGTATCGCTGGCAGAAGACAGTACGCTCACGATTGATGTTCTTTCGAATGATACCGATCCGGATGGGGATGTGCTTTCCGTGACTACTGCGAGTGCCTTGAATGGAACCGTGGTGATTAACCCGGATGGCACCTTGGGTTACACGCCGAATGCCGATTTCCACGGTACAGATACGATTAGCTACGACGTGACTGATGGAAATGGCGGTACCGCGTCAGCGTCTGTCAGCGTGACGGTGACACCCGAGAATGATGAGCCTATTGCATTAGCGGATAGCGCTTCAACTGACCAAGATACCACTGTCATCATCGATGTATTGCTAAATGATCGTGACATCGATGGTGATAGCCTGGGTGTGACATCGGCTACAGCTGCTAACGGAAGTGTCACCATCAATCCAGATGACACCCTAAACTATACGCCAAATGCTGGATTCTACGGTACTGATACGCTTATCTATCAAGTAGCAGATGGATTAGGTGGTGTTGCCAGTGCGACAGCCACGATTCAGGTAAATCAAACGCTTACAGAACCCTCTGTTACACTGATAGGCACTCGTGGTCATGATACCTTAACAGGCGGTGCAGGTGATGACACGCTAATCGGTTTGGGCGGTTACGATGTGATGGACGGTGGTGCCGGTAATGACAGCTTCCTGATAGAAGGCTTCGGTAATAAACTGGATACTCTTCAGGGGGGCAGCGGCTTTGACCAGATTCTGGGTGGAGCCGGCGATGATGAAATGGGCTTTACCCGCTTCGATGCAGAGGACAGTATTGAACTCATCGATGGTGGCGCAGGTATTAACGTGATTCGTGGCAACTATCAGAATCAGGTTTATGATTTCAGTGGCACCAGCTTGCTGAATATCGCTGCCATTTACGGTGAAGGCGGCTACGACACCCTGATTGGTTCAACAGGTAATGATACATTTTATGGCGGAACCGGTAATGACCTTATGGACGGCGGCGAAGGCGATGATGTTCTTTACGGCGAAAGTGGCCATGACAGACTGACAGGCTCTCAAGGTAACGATACCCTCGTGGGTGGCTCCGGCAATGACTATATGGATGGGCAGGAGGGGGATGACACCTTTCTGATTGAGGGTGCCTTAAATCATCGGGATACGATAATCGGTGGTTCCGGTTTTGATCGTATTCTGGGAAGTGCCGAAGACGACGTACTTAGCCTCACGTCTATTGATGCATCAAACAGTATCGAATTAATAGATGGCCTTGCGGGCATCAATATTATTCTGGGGAATTATCAGGCGCAGCATTACGATTTCAGTGCAACTACCTTGCTCAATATCGATGCCATTTACGGTGATGGCGGCTATGACACCCTGATTGGTTCAGCGGGGCATGATACCTTTTATGGCGGAACCGGTAATGACATTATGGACGGCGGAGAAGGCGATGATGTTCTCTATGGCGAAAGTGGCCACGACCGTCTGACGGGCTCTCAAGGTAACGATACTTTGATAGGCGGTACTGGAAATGATGTGATGGATGGCGGTGATGGCGACGATATTTTCATTATAGAAGGTATGGGCAGCTATCGGGATACCATTCAAGGTGGCAGCGGGTTTGATCAGATTCTGGGTGGGACGGGTGACGACCAGATGGGCTTTACCCGTTTTGATGCCACAAACAGTATAGAGCTGATTGATGGTGGGGCTGGCGTAAATACCATAGTGGGAAGCTATCAGAGCGAGACCTTTGACTTCAGTGCAAGCACCCTCGTCAATATCGATGCGATTTATGGTGAGGGAGGCAACGATATCCTGATTGGATCGCAAGGAAATGACACGCTTGATGGCGGCACCTGGCATGACATTCTGGAAGGTGGAAACGGCGATGATATTTTGATCGGTGGTGGCGGTAGCGATGTATTCAGGGCGGGAATTGGCATTGATACTCTGCGCAGTCATAAAGCATCGTTAAGTGAGAAGGATACCCTGGAAATTATGGGTGGCCACGCAATTAATGATTTGTGGTTTACGCAAACAGGGAATGATTTGGACATCTTTATCCTAGGCACGCAGTCACAGATTAAAATTGAAAACTGGTACACCAGCGATTACGAGAAAGTGGACGTGATAAAAAACAACGGGTATCAAATGCATAAACATTCCGTGGAAGCACTGGTCAATGCGATGGCAGGTTTTGGTGCGCCATCGGGCGGCACTATCAGCTTGAGCGCGTCTGAACAGATGCAAATGTCAGATGCCATAGCCGCTGCCTGGCAATAGTCCTGAAAGGGGGATGCTCTCATTGGTTTCCCCCTTTTCATTCATTACCAACCCTGGGGTAAATAGATTTCTCTGAGTTTGTTTATTTCTTGTTGTCTGGTCTCTGGGTCTACTGAAGCAAGTTCATTGCGGTAGATGAGTAGTTTTTCGTCCAGGATGTCGTATGGATCTTTGGTGTTATTCAGCGCCTGATAAGCCTCTTCTCCCCACATGTCCTTTCCTAAGCGATCCAGTAATTGCTCTTTATCGCTGCCTGTTGAGTAGAGGTCATTGATAATAATGGCGCGTCGCGCGTTGTATTCCATGACTTTCATTTCAGCACCAAAGAGCCTGTTGGCCATGTCAATGCCGAAGTATTCTTGTTGATATTGCTGCATGGCACCAATCAGTTCCAGGGTCTCATCCGCGCTTTCAGGCATACGCCATTCTTTTGCCTTGGTAACGGCATCTTGTTCAAAGTTGGTAAATTTCTCATAAAGGTCAATCAGCTCTCCCGCCTTGTCGCTGGGTAAGACGGACAGCAGGTGTTCTCGAATTGACTCTGTTCTTTCACTTGGCGATGCGCCTTGAGCCAGCTCGGTCTGAAGAAAGCGAA
The DNA here is from genome assembly GCA_041592735.1 of Oleiphilaceae bacterium. Lineage (GTDB taxonomy): Bacteria > Pseudomonadota > Gammaproteobacteria > Pseudomonadales > Oleiphilaceae > PZPK01. Next base: position 2,888 of record JBFHPN010000138.1, read on the forward strand.
AGTAATCTGCTAAATTATGAGCGGGCAGTTCTTCGTCTTGTTCTTCCGAAGTGATTTCCTGATCGTCGGAAAGGTCATTGTTTGCGTTAGTTTCCGGCAGGGAAAGAGTTCGGGCAATGGATGTTTCATGAAGGGAGATCTGTTGATTTTTGTCGATCAGGTAGTCGTTGACAGCCTCTTGAGCAGAAATCGCATGCCGTTCGTTTTCGGGAACAGACAAAAAGAAACCAAAGCCCAGGATAGCCAGGGCAAATATTGACACAATGAGAATATTTTTTTTATTCATGGATGAACTTCTTGATCAGATGTGAACGCTGTTAAAGATCCCCCCTTATGATGTGGGGGATCTTTAACGCTTAAGCGTTCAAAATTACTAAATAATGAACAGGGTTAACGGCTAGTAGCCTGCAGTTTTCAGGTTAGAAACGATGGTTCGATAGAAATTAGGTGCATCGAAACCAGGTGTCATACCGGGGAAAATTAGCAGGCCACGGTCAACGATACCAAAGTGAGTGATGCCACCGTACCCTGATGTCACCATCACGTTAGTTCCTTTGAAGGTAGCGAATTTCGCTGAATCAACGGCAACAGCACCATCATTGTAGGGTTCTTTGGTACCGGGGGCGAGGTTGCCCATAATCCAGCCAGTAATTAATAATGCTGCATCTAATTGCTGAAGCGTATTCGATGTTTCAATCTTCGCAGCATAGCTCTGGCTAAGAACGCCCGGGTAGTCGTTGAGGCTATTCCATTGTGCGTTTTTGGTGACCATGTAGTCACGTTTCATTTTTGATGCAGCGGTCACCGCCGGGACAGTGTCTCCCTGAATATGACCGATGATATTGATGGCCCAGCTCAACAAATTATCTGAGAAGGTATTGAAAACCCAGTCAGCCAGCGCAGAACCGCGATGCGGTGTTGCAATCGTGGTGAATGAAGCGATTTTATCCTTCATGGTTGGATACGAATAGAGCATTTCACGGGTATCTAAGCCGCCCTTTGAGTGTGCAATGATGTTCACTTTGCCATAAGGTTGATTGGTTGCGGGGTTGATCCGGCGAGAAATTTCTTCGATGCGTGCTTTGATCTGCTCGGCGTTGGTTGCATAGTCGCCCCATGCATCCTGGCCACCGTTAAACACTTTGGCACCTCTTGCAGTCAGGTTGTCGCCCACTCTGCCGAAGTAGTTATAACCCAATGTCTGGTCTTTCAGTGCAACGCCATGAAGCAATAATATCGGATATTTGGTATTACAGGCCTGGCTGCCGGTAGTGGGGGCAGGGGCGCTGGTTGTTACTTTCACAAGCTGCCATTTGTACCAATCGTAGTTGTTGTTTGACCATTGTTTGATATAGGCATTATCCGAGTTCGAGCCTGAATTGACATGCAGCGCCTTGCCACTGTGTTTGGCGATAATGTTGACGTAACCGCCACCAATATCAACCAGCTTGAAACGCTGATTATCGTTTGCAGCTGTATTGCCACCTTTGGTGTAATACTGGACCAGGTCCGCACCATTGAGGCTTGAGGCTCCCTTGATATCCGCTACTTTCTGGCTTTTCTTGTTGATGATCTGGTAGCTCTCGGGGTTGCTGTCTCTGGTCTTCTCGATATACCAGATCTGTTCATCGGCACCGGAGTAGGTTTTCTGAACGATTTTGGCGGAATCGGAAGTCGATCCGTTCATAACCGTCATGGCTTTGCCACTATGTTTGACAATGATCTTGTACCAGCCATCCTGAATGGCAGAATGTGCATGTACAGAGAAGAGGGAAACGACAAGTGAGATCGCTAGGATAAATGCATTTTTTTTCAGGAGAAGGGAGATGAACTGCGTTTGTAAACAACTGGGTGGTGCATTATTTCGATTAACTCTTATTTTTGTTTTCATTTAGATAATTCCAGGGCAGTAATAATTAATTATTGTTGTGTACTACTTAACCACAGCGCATGCTATCCAGAACGCACAGTCCGGAATATCACCCATTTGGGTACTAGACGAAGAGAAGTTTGAAAAAGCTTTGGTGAAAGGGGGCGGCTTAGAAATCCTGCTTGCCCTGGCTCTCAGGCCAGGCGTTTTCAAAGACAAATTCTGATAAGGGGTGTTGTTTAGCCCAGTTTTCTTGAATGAGCATGGGCTTCTCATAAAATGCATCTACGTGGCCAATGCAGAGAATAGCGACAGGTAAACTATCCGCGGGCATATTGAGCAATGATTTAAGCGCGTCCGGATCAAATAAGGACACCCACCCCAAGCCAATTCCTTCCGCGCGCGCTGCCAGCCACATATTCTGTATTGCACAGGCTAAGGAGGCCAGATCCATTTGCGGGAGGGTTCGTCTGCCAAAGATGTATTGTTCACGTTTATCAGGCAACGCGGCGACGATCAGTGTTGAACATTGCTGAATCCCTTCTACTTTCAGTTTCAAAAATTCTTGTTTTCGTTGCTCCAGGGCTTGTGCCGTGAGTTGCCGTTCTTTTTCAACAATCTGGCCAATCTCAGCGCGTATTCTTGGATCAGTTATTTTAATAAAGCGCCAGGGTTGCATTAAACCGACGCTGGGTGCCATATGGGCAGCCATCAGAATGTTTTCCAACAGTTCGGGTTGCAAAGGCAAACCATTGAAATGACGCATATCACGGCGTTCTGCCATCACTTTATAGATGGCGTCTTTTTCGGCTTGTGTATAACTGTGTTTGCTCATGTTGTTTTTCTATCTGTTTGGTGCGTACTGCCAGTTGCTGTCGGTTTGCTATCGATAGCCCCGCGTTCAGGAGCAGGGAATAAGCGGTGAAATGTGTTGGTGGCCTGCTGGATACGCAGACGGGACTGCTCATCTTTTTGATCAAACTGACCGACCCTGATCAGGCTTTGTGTGTTCGAAAAGCTAATATATCGGAATAAGATGCCTTGTTGAGCAAAGTGCTGGTAGATGCCTTCTGCCTCGACCTTATGCAATAAGTAAGTCGAAAAATAAGCCTGATGGGTTTTCCACTGCACATGCAAGGGTGCGAATAGTGGATCTAATAGCCGTTGCCGCGCCTGGATAGTGTTAATGGAAGAGGATATCGCCCTGCTTATCCATGTTTTATCCTGAAAGGCGCGGGTCGCAATCGCTTGGGCCGGGCCATTGACCTCCCATAAGCCAATGGTCTGGCGTAAGCGCGCTAGAAAATCCTGGCCGGCAAAGCAAAAACCCAAGCGCAGCCCTGCCAATCCGAAAAATTTTCCGAATGAGCGTAAAACGATCATATTAGGATGAAAATG
>JBFHPN010000139.1:0-6152 GCA_041592735.1 Oleiphilaceae bacterium
TGACTCAAGTAGTTATTCCTTATCTGCGCGATATTGATAAACGCCTTTGGTGGCTAGCCTAAGCCTGTGCTGTTAGGTCTGATGCGGTATCATCAATTTTTTTTAAATCATGTTGCAAGCAATTGTGCAAAGCAGAAGCTAACAATTCGCCATTTGGCAGTTTCCATAAAGGCATGATTTCTAATGCGGGAATAAGCACAAAATCACGTGTTAAGGCATGAGGATGCGGTACCACTAAATCAGGTGTTTTCAAGTGCAGGGTTAGTTGATCTATAAACAGAATATCAAGATCGATGCAGCGTTCTCCCCAATGGCGGGTTTTAATCCTGCCGTGATCCTGTTCAATGGATTGCAGTACTTGTAATAATTGCTGGGGGGCAAGTGTTGTTGAAATGCAGATTACTGCGTTGATAAAGGTGTTCTGATCCTGAGGCCCTTGAGGAAGACTGCTATACAAAGAGGAATGTTTAATCAGTGTAATGTGTGAATGAGCAGAAAGCGTGTTCATCGCACGCTTAATTTGCGCAACGGGATCCTGCAGGTTACTGCCTAAACCAATAAGCACCTGGTACATAATTAAAACCGTTTGGCCCGCCGTCTTCGTTTAGGCGCCGTATTTTTATCACTTGCAGGCTCTGAAGGTTTAAATGTGCTGGCAGCTGTCGTTTCTCTGGTGTGACGACGGGATACAGGCGCCGGATGCTTAAGTTGAAAATTGGTCCACCATTTTCCCAGACCATGGCAATTTTCACCGGCCATTTCCCGAAGGAGAAGAAAATCATAACCAGCCCGGAAACGGGGTTCTTGAACCAAAAGTAGTGGCTTTTTGCCTTGTATTTTTTTTAAACGAATCTGTAATTCCCAGATTTCCTTCATCATTAGGGTAAAGCGTTTAGGTATCGCGATATGTTTTACCTGAAGATTAATTATCTGCTGGCTTGCCTGTTGTAAAGCTGGAAACTCAGGTACCCCGTCATACTGTAATTTAGACCAGAGTGTATTTACTTCAGGCCATAATAGTGTCGCATATAAAAAAGCCGGGGTAACAGGCTTGTCAGCAAGTATTCGTTCGTCTGTATTATGCAGACCTTGTTCTATAAATTTATGATAAAAGCTTGCCTGGGCTTGATGCTTTAATAAAGCATAAGCGCCAGGGAACAAGGATTCAAAAAGGTTATATCTAATCAGGTCATTAAACAGCCGAACAGCATGACCAGAAAGAAAAAGTTTCAGTACTTCATCAAACAGGCGGGCAGCGGAGATATGGCCCAACAAGGGGGCAAGTTGCATTATTGGTTGTTGGGTATCTGGCGCAATTGCAAAGTCCAGTTTGGCTGCAAACCTGAGCGCGCGTAACATACGAACAGGATCTTCACGATATCGGGTTTCCGGGTCCCCTATCAGGCGGATTTGTTTCATTTCAATGTCACGGTAACTGCCGACATAATCATAGATATTAAAATCTTTCGGACTATAGTAAAGCGCATTGACCGTAAAATCGCGTCTTACGGCATCTTCTTCGATTGTCCCGTAAACATTATCCCTGAGAAGCATCCCGTGTTCTGTTTGCTTCTCGTTTTCCATGTCTGCTTGTCCGCGGAACGTAGCAACTTCGATGGTTTCACGGCCATATAAAATATGCACCAGCTTGAAACGCCGGCCGATCAGCCGTGAGTTTTTAAAAAGTGCGTGAACTTGTTCCGGGTGAGCATTAGTGGCTATATCAAAATCTTTGGGTTGTTGGTTCAGCAATATATCCCTGACACCCCCTCCTACCAAGAAAGCCTGGTAACCATGCTCATGAAGACGTTGCATGACTTTTAACGCTGAAGGACTGATGAGTCTTCTGGATACCGGATGTTGGTCACGGGTAATAATCTTGAGGCATGTATCGGGCATGATGATTTAAATTCTTAACCAAAACAGCAAGTTTACATTGTTCAGCTTGATAAATGAAAGAGTAAGGGAAACTGAAATGTTCAGTATAAGGCCTAATTGCCTGCGGCATATGAAATAAACTGGGAAGGAAGAATGACTTTGCATGAAAAGACTAATCGCTCTCCGTGATTAATCTTTTCATGCTGAAAAATAGCAGACCCATAAATTTGTTTTTATTATTGCTTGTCCATGTCTGTACTTTAGGGCAAAAGCTAACACTTTTGCTTGCGAATAGAATAATTCAAATACGTAGAGCGGTAGCTATAAAACAGATCGCTTGGTTAATACTCAGTGCAGCTTTTGCTGTTCTTCGTGAGTTACTAACTATAATCTGATTTATTTTTTCGGCCGCTAAAAAGCTAGGCATTCAAATAAATCTACTCACCCGCATTTTTATTTTTATTGTCGCGGTTTATACAACAGTCATATAGATCTATTTTTATTTTTATTTTTAGCATCACTGTTGGTTATTCTTATTATTATGTTTCTAAATATTGCATTTGGTATGCCAGTTTTAATTTGTATAATAAAAACAATAAGATATAAAATTTCACTAATCCTTTTGGATTAGGGGGGCGTAGTGATTGGGCTTTAATGACTCAACTTTAACTTGCGATGCGTTTCCTATGGTAACGCGCGGTAACAAATGTGAAAAACTGTTAAGGTGTGTGTCTCGCTTGTGCGCAAAACGTATCTGCATGTGTAGATCGGGTAATCTGATTGATCATCTAAAGACAGATCAGGACATGGAGTCCTGATTTGATTTCTTGCGAGGAATACCCAGGCGTTGCCGGCGTTCCCAAAGGTTTTTACGGCTGATACCTAAGCGTTTAGCCAGTTCGGTTTCATTCATATGATCCTGGTTTTCGAGCACGAATTGCTGGAAATAATCTTCAATCGATAGATTTTTCTTGTTCTGCTTGAAGCTCATATGATTTTGGGAGGGGGTGATTAAACCTTGCGGTATATTAATATCATCCACTTCGGTTTCGATATCGAGCAGGTCTGCCGTGATCATTTTGTTATCACATAGTATCGTGCCGCGTTCGATAGCATTTTCCAGTTCACGCACATTACCCGGCCAGTGATAATCCTGAATGGCTTTCATGGCGTCCGGGCTGAATTTAATATCATCAAGCCCAAGCTTCCTGGAGGCTTTTGCCAGGAGAGTATTGGCCAGGCCTAAAATATCCTCGCCACGGTCTCGCAAGGGGGGCAGTTTAAGCTGGACAACATTAAGACGATAGTAAAGGTCTTCCCGAAAATGCCCGGTGCGAGCCAGAGCTTTCAGATTTCTATGCGTGGCGGCAATTAAGCGCACATCTACTTTTTTGGATACCGTAGAGCCAACCCGACGTATCTCACCTTCTTGTAAAACACGCAATAAACGGGCTTGCGCTTCAAGAGGAAGCTCGCCTATCTCGTCCAGAAAAAGAGTGCCGCCATCAGCGGCTTCAATTAAACCGTTACGTGCGTTCACGGCACCCGTGAACGCTCCCTTCTCATGACCGAATAATTCAGACTCGATTAAGGATTCGGGAATTGCTGCACAGTTAATACATACATATTCTTCATTGCTGCGGCCACTTAGGGTGTGAATAGCGCGCGCTGCGAGTTCTTTACCGCTGCCGGTTTCACCTTGAATGAGTACCGTTGCTTCTGTGGGCGCGACTTTTTCCATCAAGCGAAACACGCGCTGCATTGCCTGACATTTTCCGAAAATTAATTTACTGATTTTTTCTTCTGCAGACGCATAGCCTGAAGAGATAATATCGATAGGTTGATGTGTTGTTTTACCTAGTATCTCTTGAACAATATCAATCAGATCCTGATGATCAAAGGGTTTTGCCAAATAATCTACGGCGCCCATTTTCATAGCGATAACGGCAGCTCGCAAGCTGGCAAAATTTGTAGTGATTAATACCGGCACGCCTTTGGCCAGCGATATAATTTCACTGGCATCCTGAGAGGGGTGATTTAAATCAATAATAATCAGATCAAAGGACGCTAATGCATAATTTTCTGTGGCTACATTTAACGAAGAGGCAACGTCAACATGAAAGTGGATCTCTTCAAGCGCATTTTGCAGGTTGGCACGATGATCTATTTCATCTTCAATAATTAAAATCCGGCGCATTGCCATCACTCATATTAATTCGTTAAACAAATCATAACGTATTTATGGGGTAGGAAAGAAGACGTTAAATGGATCAACTCTCTAAGAGTTCACGCTTTCCGGATAAAAGCGCTTTATTCCACAGAGGCAGAGCAAGTTCCAGTGCCTGTTGACAGCTGACAGGTGTTGGATGGATGTGAATGCCGGCGAGTTGAAAAACCGCTAATAAATTTTCTACGGGTGTTTGATCGTTGATAACGGGCGAGTGATTTTGTTTGCTGAGTTTTTGACCTGTGTGATTGGTAATAACCGGAAAGTGACCAAAAGCAGGTGCCTTTTGATCAAGGGCCTTATATAAGGCAAGTTGCATCGGCGTTGAATCTAGCAAGTCATACCCACGTATTACATGGGTAATGTGTTGATCGATATCGTCACAGACAACGGCAAGCTGATAAGCGAAGAAGCCTTCTCTTCGCTTGACGACGAAGTCTTCATTTAAAGTGGTTTGCATTGGGCCCAAAAACTGATCCAGCCAATAAAATTCGTGTTGATGTGCTTTGAATTTATAGGCGGCATTCTGGGTATCTGAATGACTTTGCTCTCTACAGGATTTACGATGCCGGCCTTGATGCTCAAGCAAATATTTTCGACTGCATGGGCAGAGGAAGAGGAAGCCTTTATCATATAACCGGGTGAGAGTGTCTTCGTATAGAGAGCTGCGGGCAGATTGATAGACAACCGGTTGATCTGAGATAAGTCCGTGAATGGCTAAGGAACGGAGAATTGCCTCTGCCGCGCCCGTTTGTTCTCTTAAGGGGTCAATATCTTCAATTCGTATCAGCCATTCACCGTTATTGGATCGGGCCTCAAGATAACTGATCACCGCTGCAAACAGTGATCCGAAATGAAGCAAACCTGTTGGTGAAGGTGCAAATCGTCCGCGATACACTGGCATGGGTGGTATTGATTGTCATTGGTATACCCGGGATGTGTCGGGCCGATAGGTATCGTATCCCGGGTGTAGTTGAGTTTTACGGTTTGGTTTCCGGCGTATTATATTCCGGTCTGGCGTTCTTTTATTTCGGCCAGCGTTTTACAGTCAATACACTCTGTCGCAGTGGGGCGTGCTTCGAGGCGACGAATACCGATTTCAACGCCGCATGAATCACAAAAACCATAGTCATCATCTTCGATGCGATCGAGCGTTTTATCTATTTTTTTGATCAGCTTACGTTCCCGATCGCGTGTACGAAGTTCAAGGCTGAACTCCTCTTCCTGAGTTGCACGATCACTTGGGTCTGCGTAGTTCGACGCATCTTCTTTCATATGATGAACAGTGCGATCGACTTCTTCCATTAATTCTTTTTTCCAAGCAAGCAGTATTTCACGAAAATGTGAAAGCTGTGCTGGGTTCATATATTCTTCACCCGCTTTTTCTACATAAGGCGCGACAGAATTAGTATTAGTTTGTGTTGGTTGGTTAGCCGGCATATTTATCATCTCATGTTTGGTACTGATTGCTACTCGTTGGCAAGCCGGGACAACGAGATACCTTTTATAGCCAGATAATGGGAAGCTACTTTCAAAAACATTATCTAAACGCTAAGCCCACAAAAATTAGCAGAAAGAAGCAGAATTAGCCAATATTTTATGTTTAGTTTGGTTAATTACGCATTTTTTTCAAATTTAAAAGTCCCTGTTTCTACTTAGGGATGAATATTATTAAATATAATCATTATAATCAGGAGAAGGCCTAACAATATTGGACTCTTGTGTTCAAGATTAGCTTCACGCATAGTAAGCTTAAACGTATACCTCACTACCCGCTGAGACAAAACATGAAAAACCCAAAAAAGGTGCTCTTGGTCGATGACAGCCGAATATCACTTATGATGCTTAAAGCGATCATTAACGCCAATTATCCGGAGTGGGAAATTGCCGAAGCTGAAAGTGGTGAGAGTGCACTGAAGCTATGTGAATACACTAAATTTGATTTTATTTCCCTGGATATGAACATGCCCGGGCGTGATGGCCTGACAATTTCTCCGGAGTTACAGGAATTATGTCCGGATGCCAAGATAGCGTTATTAACGGCTAA
>JBFHPN010000140.1:0-6131 GCA_041592735.1 Oleiphilaceae bacterium
CTTTTAGCAGGTAAGCAGGTTGAGGTGACCGATAGCAAGGGCAGCGTAACGGTTTATGATGCAGACAATATTATACTTGCTACGGGTTCAAAGCCTGTAGAAATCCCACCTGCACCGCTAACCGAAGGTTATATCGTAGATTCAACGGGTGCCTTGGATTTTCAGGATGTTCCTAAACGTTTGGGCGTCATTGGTGCCGGGGTGATTGGTCTTGAACTCGGCAGTGTCTGGGCGCGTCTTGGCTCTGAAGTCACTGTACTTGAAGCACAGGATACCTTCTTGAGTGCCATAGATCAGCAGGTTGCTAAAGAAGCCTTGAAACAGTTCAAGAGTCAGGGGCTGGATATTCGTCTCAAAGCCAGAGTGAGTGGCACCGAAATCAAGCGCGGCTTAATTACTGTCACCTATGAAGACACAAAAGGTACACAAGAACTGAAAGTCGATAAACTTATCGTTGCAGTTGGCCGTCGCCCGGTGACTGATGGTTTGTTATCGCCTGATTGTGGTGTGAATCTGGATGAACGTGGTTTTATCTTTGTAGATGATTACTGTAATACCGGTGTTCCGGGTGTTTATGCTGTGGGTGATGTGGTTAGAGGCCCTATGCTGGCGCACAAATCCTCTGAAGAAGGCATTATGGTGGCGGATCGTATTGCTGGTCAGAAAACAGAGGTGAACTATGACGTTATTCCGGGCGTCATCTATACCCATCCTGAAATAGCGAATGTTGGTAAAACAGAGGAACAATTAAAGGCAGATGGCATTGAATACAATGTTGGTGTTTGTCCATTTGCCGCAAATGGACGTGCCATGGCTGCAAATGCTACGGCCGGCTTTGTGAAGATCCTGGCTGACGCAAAAACCGATCGGGTACTTGGTGTACATATTATCGGGCCTAATGCTTCTGAATTAATTGCACAGGCAGTGATTGCCATGGAGTTTGGTTCCAGTGCTGAAGATCTCGGCCTCACTGTATTTGCGCATCCAACCTTATCAGAAACTGTCCATGAAGCTGCTTTGGCAGTGGCCGGTCACGCAATTCATATTGCCAATAAGAAGAAGCGCTAGACTCTTGCATTCAAGCGCTCGGGCGGTAACGATTACCGCCCAATAATTAACAGGGAAAGCAAGAACGTTGGCCAATGTGCGAACGGATCAGGATGATTTAATGAGTCTGACAGCTTAACGAGTCGTCAATTAATTAATAACGTGATGGAATAAACTATGAATTTACATGAGTATCAGGCAAAACAACTTTTTGCCGAGTACGGTTTACCGGTATCTAAAGGTTATGCCTGCGATACCCCAGAGGAAGCCGCAGCTGCTGCTGACAAAATCGGTGGTGATATGTGGGTGGTTAAATGTCAGGTGCATGCGGGTGGCCGAGGGAAGGCTGGCGGTGTGAAGCTCGTTAAAAGCAAAGATGAAATTAAATCATTTGCTGAAAATTGGTTAGGCAAGAATCTGGTCACGTATCAAACAGATGAGCACGGTCAGCCAGTTGCCAAGATACTGGTAGAAAGCTGCACAAATATTGCCAATGAATTGTATTTAGGCGCCGTGGTCGACAGAGCATCTCAACGCATTGTGTTTATGGCGTCTACTGAAGGTGGTGTGGAAATTGAAAAAGTAGCGGAAGAAACACCAGAATTAATTCACAAAGCGGCGATTGATCCTTTAGTGGGTCCTCAGCCTTATCAAGGTAGAGAGTTAGCATTCAAACTGGGTTTGAAAGGCGACCTGATCAAGCAGTTTGTGCATGTGTTCATGGGCCTGGCCAAAATGTTCACTGACCACGACTTTGCTCTGCTTGAGATTAATCCTCTGGTTATCACAGATGAAGGTAAAATTCATTGCCTTGATGGAAAGATCGGTGTAGATGGTAACGCCCTGTATCGACAGCCAAAAATACGCGCCATGCACGATCCTTCACAGGAAGATGAGCGTGAAGCCAATGCGGCCAAATGGGAACTGAACTACGTTGCGCTTGATGGCAATGTTGGCTGCATGGTAAATGGTGCAGGTTTGGCCATGGGTACCATGGATATTGTTAACTTGCACGGTGGTAAACCGGCAAACTTCCTGGATGTGGGCGGTGGTGCAACGAAAGAGCGTGTTGCAGAAGCGTTTAAAATTATTTTATCTGATGAAAACGTTAAGGCCGTATTAGTAAATATCTTTGGTGGTATCGTGCGTTGTGACATGATTGCCGAAGGTATTATTGGCGCGGTTAAAGAGGTTGGCGTTAAGGTTCCTGTGGTTGTTCGTCTTGAAGGTACGAATGCCGATTTGGGTCGGGAAGTCTTGGCAAAATCAGGTTTGGATATCATTGCAGCCACATCTCTTACAGATGCAGCACAGCAAGTTGTTAAAGCTGCGGAGGGCAAATAATGTCAGTTTTAATTAATAAAGACACGAAAGTAATTTGTCAGGGTTTTACTGGTGGTCAGGGTACTTTCCATTCAGAACAAGCGATTGCATACGGCACAAAAATGGTGGGCGGCGTTAGCCCTGGTAAAGGTGGCACAACGCATTTAGGTTTACCTGTTTTTAATACAGTACGTGAGGCAGTAGAGGCTACAGGCGCAACGGCAACAGTCATTTATGTTCCTGCAGCTTTTTGTAAAGATGCCATTCTCGAAGCGATTGACGCGGGTATTAAGTTGATTGTGACTATTACTGAAGGCATTCCAACCCTGGATATGGTCGAAGTTAAGATCAAACTTGATCAGACCGGTGTGCGCATGATTGGGCCTAACTGCCCGGGTGTGATTACCCCTGGAGAATCAAAAATTGGCATTATGCCTGGACATATCCATCTGCCTGGTAAAGTGGGCATTGTTTCGCGCTCAGGTACCTTAACCTATGAAGCGGTAAAACAAACAACAGATGCAGGTTTCGGGCAGTCAAGTTGTGTTGGTATCGGTGGTGACCCCATTCCTGGAACCAGCTTCATTGATGTGTTGAAATTATTCCAGGATGACCCACAAACTGAAGCGATTGTAATGATCGGTGAAATTGGTGGTACAGCCGAAGAAGAAGCGGCTGAATTCATCAAGCATAATGTGACCAAACCGGTGGTGTCTTATATTGCGGGTGTTACGGCACCTGCAGGCAAGCGTATGGGACATGCTGGTGCGATTATCGCTGGCGGTAAAGGTACGGCAGATGAAAAGTTTGCTGCGCTGGAAGCTGCGGGTGTTAAAACGGTTCGTTCTTTAGCTGATATTGGCGCTGCCTTGAAAGAAAAGGCAGGCTGGTAATAGCCGCTCAGCGAAAAGTGCATTAAAAGGAGCCTAATTGGCTCCTTTTTTTTACTTCTTCAGAAGCCTTGCTAAACTCTAACTATCATTAGAGAAAAAGGTGTCAAATGAAGGGATTACACGGTTGGTTGAGAATACTCGAGAATAATGAAACATCCGTTTTGTCGACATTACTCAACGAAATCGATAATGTAATTACCTCAGAAAATGGTTCAGGTGAGAAACTGGCAAAGGTCATTTTGAAGGACGCATTTCTAACCTCAAGAATAATCAAAGTGGCCAATTCGGTCATGTTCAACCCCAACGAAATGCCAGTTACAACGGTTAGTCGTGCAGTCATCAACATCGGTTTTGAAAACATCAGATCCATCTGTATATCCATCAAAGTACTAGAATCATTGTTGGATGAAAATTGTTCCCCGCTTTTACTCTCTAGCCTTGCCAAATCATTCCACGCTGCTAACCAGGCAAAAATAATGTGCCCTAAGTTAAGCGCACAAAAAAAAGAAGAAATCTTCGTCGCATCCATTTTAAGTCATCTTGCTGAGCTGTTGATTCTTGGAAATAGTGATGAAGAAGTAAAAGCGTTTTCGAACGAATTGCTCGCATATTCAACGCAACAGGAAAAAGATCGAGCAGCTGAAAAACACTTAGGGGTGAGTATTACCCGGCTAGCAAAAACTTTGATCAAACAGTGGCGCATGCAGGGTCTACCCTTGGATGTGGTTAATGCCACAGGTTTTGAAACAGAGTCACAATTAGTGGAAGCTGTACGCATGGGGGATGAGATAAGCAGAGCCTCTCTATTGGGGTGGGACTCGCCTGAATTTAAAGAGATCGCGCAAAAAGTTGCAGATTTTCAGGGTGTCAGCCTTAAAGATGTTAAGAAAAATATTCTCAAAGTCTCCGATGAAACTGCAGAACTGATAGCGTCACTCGGCAAACAAGGCTTGGTCGATTATATTCCAACTAGCCGAAAACCGGCCAAGAAACTTGAAATGAATGATGCAAAAAACGCATCCGGTATAAAAGCAGATGAACGTTTTCAGAAGCTTGTTCTGGATAAAGTAACTGAAATGCTCAGTCACGATTTTAATATCAATAATATTATGAATCTGGTATTGCGTGGGCTGAATCAAGGCGTGGGTCTTGAAAGAGTAGCATTAACGCTTTTTGATAAACAACATTCAAGGTTTGCTGCAAAATATGCGGTTGGTGATGGCACGGATACTTGGAAACAAAAATTTGTGCTGAGTTATGAGCGAAACCCTTACGCCTTTTTGTACCAATTATTCGAATATGATCAAACCATCTGGGTTGGTGCTGAGCAATTTGCTGAAATAACCAAAACGATACGCAGTGAATTTTCCGCGATCACCGGACAGAAAGCCTTTTTCATTGCCCCCTTGAAGGCAGAAGGCAAAATGGTCGGCTTTATCTATGCGGATATGATCAGTGGTGGCCAGAATTTGAACCTGGAAGCATTCGAAGCCTTTCATCAATTTGCCAAGCAGGCAAACTTAGCTTTAAACAAAATAGCAAAACGAGCTTAGGATGTTTTAGTTGATTATTTTGGTCACTGATACAACCTCAAGCTCTTGATCCCTTACACACCATTGAATGTTGAATTCGTAGAGCTTCATTCCATATAAGGTTTGTTCTTGCGCATCTTTATACGCAGGGCGAGGGTCATATTGTAAGACCTCTTCCAAGGTGGTTTTCAGTTGCATGTAGCTCGGATTCTGGGTAGCGATATCGTGCAATTGAACCTCTGCAGAAGATGAAAAAAACACCTTAAGTTTTATTTCGGGCGAATCGGGGGCAAAACCACATCTGGCTTGTGCGTTTGCGTCGGCATAATGCAAATAAGGTTTAATATCGTAAATAGGTGTTCCATCGACTATGTCCGGGCAGGATACAGTTAAGCTGGCTTTACCTTTGTGAATTGAAATACCTCTTAGTTCTACCCGTGACAGGCCGAGATTATTTGGTCTAAATGGAGATCTGGACGCAAAAACGCCTATTTTCTTATTCCCGCCTAAGCGAGGTGGTCTGACTAAGGGGCGCCAGCTAGCGGGTGGGGTTTGATGAAAGCCAAAAATCAACCAGATATCAGAAAAATCTTCTAAGCCTTTTACGGCAAGATGGTCGTTATACGGTTCATATAATTCAATCTCTGCGGAGCAGGACTGTATCAGGCTGGCTTGCCTGGGAATACCAAACTTCTCTTTAAATGGGGAATGAAGTTTGCCAATAGGGGAGAGTTCTATCGTCTCACTCATGGATATGGATGTTCAGTTATTTGAGGTTGCCAGCAATCTGCTGTGCTTGTTCATCCAGAAGCTTGCGCGATGTTTTTAAGCCGAATAAACCTGTAATGTGCAAAAACAGTTTCGGCAGTGATTTGATTAAATCACCACTTTCTCTGGGAATTAAATGTAAATGTAGATGTGGAACAGTTTGGTTCGCGGCCTTGCCATCATTGATTAGCAGGTTGGTACCTTGTATGCCGAATCCTGCTTTTTTTTGTGCCTCAATAATCTTGTGACCTAAATTAAATAGTTTCGCCCGGGCGCTGGCATTGAGCGCTTCAAGTCGTTTGACATGTTTTTTTGGAATGATCAGGCAATGACCGGTGGTTAATGGATAAGCATCCATAAAGGCAATAAAATCGTCGTCTTCATACACGATACTGGCCTGTTCCAGTGAGGCAGCTATTTTACAGAAAATGCACCTTGGCGATTCTATCGATTTGTTTGAAGACTTACTCTTTTCCATGGAATGAACCTCTCCTTAGTGTTTTGGGCCATTAAATTTAGCCAGAAGTGCTTCTTCCAGCTGAGATTGCTGATCGGCCAACTCCCATTC
>JBFHPN010000141.1:0-6121 GCA_041592735.1 Oleiphilaceae bacterium
ACCGCGCATAAGCACTTAGTGTTCGATGGATGAATTAAATTAAAAAATAGACTAGCCTTAGCGGGTCATATTGCCGCTAAGGTTAGTTATGTATTGTCCATCCCCGCTTTTTGATAGCCATTTTCATATCATCGACCCCCGTTTTCCCCTGGTTGCCAACCAGGGCTATCTGCCAGAAGCTTTTACTACTGATGATTATTTGAAGCGCATGAAGGCCTTTAATTTACAGGGTGGCGCGGTGGTGTCCGGTTCGTTTCAGGCATTCGATCAGTCTTACCTGATAGCGGCCTTACAGCAATTCGGTGAGGGGTTTGTTGGCGTCACACAGATACCGGCGACGATCACCGATGATGAGCTAGCGAGTTTGCATCAGGCGGGTATTCGGGCAGTACGTTTTAATCTCCGCCGCGGAGGCTCAGAAGATATACGTGAGCTGGAAAATATGGCACAAAGGGTTTATCAACAATTTCAATGGCATGTCGAACTCTATGTGGATGCCAGAGAGCTTAAGCAATTAACCCCGCTGGTTAAGCGTTTACCCGCCGTCAGCCTGGATCATTTGGGTTTAAGTAAGGATGGCTTACCGTATTTAAAAGCACTATTGGAAAATAATGTGAAAGTGAAGGCCTGCGGTTTTGGGCGCGTAGATTTTGATGTAAGCAAGGTTTTGCCCATGCTGTATCAAATTAATCCTCATGCCTTGATGTTTGGCTCTGACTTACCCTCAACCCGCGCTCCCAGAGCCTTTGAGGATGCAGATATTCAGTTGATTATGGACGCCTTGCCGGATACCACCGCATATCATGCTGTGTTATATGAAAATGGGCAGCGTTTTTATGCCAGGCCATAAGGGCTAAAACGAGAGTAATGCCCTTGCGGCAAAGCACTTCTGCGATTTCATCGATCTCAAGATTAAAAAGACTTAAAAAAAGCGTGAATAAACATATTCCGGCTAGTCAGATTGAGCGAATTAGCTATACTTGATAAACATAACTCAAGGCATTTCCCTGCCGAACTCAAAGACTTTAACTTCTCTTACAGGATCATTATGTCATGAAGCCGATGGATGCCGGGTTGGGGCCAACTGGCAAGCTCACCCTTCAAGTAATTGCCATGCCTAAAGATACCAATCCTCATGGTGATATTTTTGCGGGGTGGTTGATGGGGCAGATGGATCTGGCGGCGGCAACGGCTGCCGGACAAATTTCCAAAGGGCGTGCAACGACCGTGGCGATTGATCGGGTGGAGTTCTTATCCCCGGTATCTGTGGGCGATCAGGTCAGTTGTTATACTGAATTGCTGGATACAGGCCGAAGCTCAATGAAAATAAGGGTTGAAGTGTTTGTCACCGATTCACGTGCCAGCCAAACCTGGAAAGTCACGGAAGGCGTTTTTATCTACGTAGCCATTAATGACATGGGCGGTATTCGCCAACTACCCAGTCTGGACTAACTGACAACAGAATCATCCAGGGTAAAGAAGCGTTCGGCAAATTCCAGGCTGAAGGTGCGTGTTGTGCGATCCGGAAATTCCACATTAAACGCGGTACTTTGCAACGAGATGATCCTCCCTTTGCCCAGAATGCTATGTATGACGCTTTTCCCTGGGTATAAGGCCTCAATAATGGGTTTACCATCACGTCCTCGCTCATCAGACCTGTCTGGAGATTCTTTCAAGGCGGGGTTTGCGTTGATCGCACAGTGCATAATGCGGGCATAATTCACCAATAGTGAAGACGGTGCCTGGTTATCCTGTAGTAAAAAAGCGTCTGCAGGTTTCTTATAAAGATATCTCGCCAATTGCGTGCACTGATCGAAGTTCAGCTCTTTTACAAATACTGAGGGTGCTTTCATCTCAGAGTCTTGTGCCGGTGCCAGTAGATGCAAGCCTTGCCTGGCGCGCGTCATGGCGACATATAATAAACGTCGTTCACTTTCTAAGGTGGCTGTCGTGACTTTTTCAGCGCGTTTCATCGAAGGGAAAGTATTTTGAACTAAGCCCGGAATAAATACGTGTTGCCATTCAAGCCCTTTTGCGCGATGTATCGTGGTTATTTTAAGCGCATCCGGCTCGATAAACTGCGCCTTGCGGGCCAGCTCACTAAGTATGTTCAAGACATGCAGCGGGTGTTTATGCTGACGGCTAAGAAAACCAATGATACTTTTTGCGGCAGTTACTCTTTCTTCTGCTTGCTCATGATTAAAGCTTAGTGAACGGATGCCATCGTAAAGTGCTATCTGCTCGGCATAATTCTGCAAAAGCTGTGCAGTGTTGGTATTGCCCGTTTCTATGTCAGCGAGTGTTTTTGCAAGACGTTCCAGTTTAAGTGTTTGAAATTTGGTGATGTCGCTTGGAATATGACCCAGTAAATATTCGCCATAACGATTAGCAGCCTGAGACATCTCTGAGGCCAGGGCGCTTAATTGAATGTCAGCCAAACCAATATGGGGGAAATGGAAAATCTGCTCGAAGCGGGCCTGTCGTTCCTCAGCAGAATAACCATGAAACAATCCGCAAGAAAGAGCCAACAGGCTTTCGATGGCGCGCAACTCTGTGGATTGAAAAACGCCTGTGTGCCCGTCCAGATGGTAAGGGATGCCCGCGCTAAGCAGGGCCAGTTCAATGCTGACAGTCTGACTCCAGGTTCTGACCAGAATCACTGAGTACGCAAGATCAACAGGGGTAAGCTTTGATAATTCATTTACGAGACAGGCGTGTTCATCACGGATATGATGCAAAACCACCTGGGTATCGGGGTTACTGTCATGGGCTTTGCAAATGACGGCTAAACGGTTCTGGTTGCAGGCAATTAAGTGGTTCGCCAGCAGTGCGACAGCATGACCATAGCGGAAGGAATAACTTAGGCTCAGAAAGCTGGCCTCTGGGAACTCTTCGCGAAACCCTTTAATCAGGTAGTCTGGTTTTGCGCCTCGGAATTCATAAATTGTTTGATCAGGATCACCAACCACAGTTATTTTTGCACGATCACCAGCAATATACTTTAGCAGGGCGTGCTGAATATCATTTGTGTCCTGATACTCATCGACGAGAATGATATCCATTTTATTGCCGACCAAATTAGCCAGTTCAGGATAACGCTGTATGGCATGCACGGTGTCGTAGAGCATATCCGCATAACTGATACGCCCCTGTTGTTTGCGCCAAGCTTCAAACTGTTCAAACAAGTCAGGAAGGTAGGCAAACTTCTTATCCAGATTTAACGCTTCATAGACAATTTCAGGTGCTTGCAAACCTGCCTTAACCGTCTCTATAAACATGCGGGAAATTTCCAGATGCTCTTTTTTAAAGCGCTTAAAATCTTGCGATTGTTCGGGCGTCAGCAGCCGCTTTAGGTGTCGCCAGATCTGAAAATCCTGTTCTTTATCTGACAATATCGCCGGCTTGAAAGCAGGTAAGTAACCCTCTTTGATAAAACGTTGATACAAGCGATAACCGAGCGCATGAAAAGTGCGGACTTCCGGCATCAGGATATCTGATGAGGCGTCTCTGTTGGCAAGCACTTGCTGGAGTTTGTACTGAAAATCTTCTCGTGCAGAGCGGTTAAACATCAAGATCAGGATACGTTTATGAGGAATGCCCTGATTCAGCAGAAAACGGATGCGGTGTGCCAGCGTGGTGGTTTTTCCGCTTCCGGCTACGGCTGTCACGACATAATGGCCGACAGGCGCCTGAACGATCGTTTGTTGTTCGTCAGTAAGATGGATGGACATGAAGTAAGTACTAACTTGCTGTAAGAATGGTTAATAACCCATGAATAAACTGATATTGGCAAAACATTGCGTTATTCCCGGACGATTAATTATCGGACAATCAGGAATGCTCTCTTTACTGAGCGGTTTATTTCAATGACAATGATCAGACAACTCCGCCCTTTCAGGTCTGATACTCAAAAATCCCGTTGGCTATTATGCAGAAGAAACTACGCAATTACCCGCACTTCGTTCATCTCATTCCCAAGATGTTAACAAGCAGGCAACAGCACAGCAGCATAGCGTGTTCAACATCCTGCTTTAAATCACTGATGCTGATGGGTATGGTCCTACTGATGCTGCAAGCCTGTGCGCATCAGGGGGATCAGCGGATTGACTTGAAAAACCTGGATATTGCCAGTGAATATGTGGAGATAAAAACTCCGCTGATGACGGCTGCCGAGCGAGGGGATAGCCAGGCCCTTAAAGCGGCGTTGCTAAAAGGGGGGAAAATCAATGCACATACCACCCAGGAAACCGCGTTTTCGCTGGCCTTAAAGAACGGGCATGAAGCGATTAGCCGGATCTTGCTATCAGCCGGTGCAGATTGGCAGAAAGGCTATGAAAATAATCCCACAACAGCGCTGATCATAGCGGCTGATCAGGGCTATGATGAAATTGTAAAAATGCTGATACTCAAAGGTGCGCCCCTGGAATCCACCGATGAGCAAGGTTACACGGCGCTTGCTAAAGCCGCCAGAAAAGGGCATCTGACAACCCTTAAAATCCTCATCAATGCGGGTGCAAAAGTAAATGTGCAGCCTGAAGGGCGTTCGGTGCTGATGCATGTTGTCGAGAAAAATAATATGTTGCTGTCGCAGCTGTTGATAGCCGCCGGAGCCGATTTAAATTTCACGGATGCCGAAGGGGATACGGCTTTGAAAATTGCGCGCCGTAATGGTTTTTATGATTTGGATTTAATGTTGGTTCAAGCTGGCGCAAGGCCTTAAGGAAAAAGTATGTCGCAAAAAAAGAAATTGATTTTAGGGCCATTACCGGAAGAAATCGATTTTAGTCGCTATGAAGAAACCGTGACTCGCTGGGATCGCGTAATTGGCGCAATAGCGCTAGTCATCATCGTGCTCGGGGTAATGGTCTACCTGCTGTGGCCAGAACAAGACAAGCGGGTAGAGGCTAACGAAGCGATCGAGGCGCACACGCTATCTGTCGAGGCTTCCTCACCTGAACAAACTGCGGCCGTTGCAGCTCCCGTTCCGCAGGAAGTCATGTTAACGCCAAACTCTGTTGAGTCAGCGTCAGAAGATATGCTTGAACAGCCTGTAAGCAGTCAGGCTGATCAGGCTGTTCAACAAGAAACAGAAGAGGCGAAGCCAGTCACAGCGGAGGCTGATGCGCCTCTCAACGCGCTAGCTGGTCAGCCGGTTTCACATGAACAACCTGAACAAAGCGAAGCACCTGTATCGCAGCAAACAGCTCCCGTTCAGACCTTGGACTCTCAGCACCCGCCTGTCGACGTGCGCATTCATCATCCGGGCATCACCCGGGCAGTAATGACCAAAGACCCACTTGAACAGCAGGAAAGCCCTGAGCTAAGTGCCACGTTCAGCTTACCTGAAGGTGGCCTTACCAAGGTCATACTGGACACCGATATGAAAGGCTTGCGTGGTGTAACGCTCTATCATGACTGGTATCGAAACGGACAACTGCAGGCCAGAGTCACTGTACCGGTGAGTCGTTCTCCGCAACAGTCTGTTTCGAGTAAATTTATTAATGCGCAGATGCTGGGCCGGTGGCAGGTGAAAGTCGTCGATGATAAAAACAAACTGTATATAGATGCGGAATTTAACGTACTTGATTCAGAATGATAGAAACGGGTTTTCTGCTTAAAAAAGTGATCGCGGCATGGTGCATGCCCTTACCCTTAGCGGCTTGTCTTTTGCTGTTAGCCTGTTTGTTTCAAATAGCGCGTCGAAAGCGTCTCGCGAAAGTGTTCGCTGGTCTGAGCCTGATCTTTGTCTACAGTGTCTCTATCGAGCCTACTGCTGATCTTTTAGCGCGTCAGCTCGAAGATCAGTATCCGGCTTATCCTGAGTTAAACGTGCCGCCAGCCGACTATATTTTGGTGCTCGGAAGTGCCCATGTATCAGATCCTACCCGTCCAATTACGAGTTTCCTCACTGGCCCAGCCCTGAAGCGGCTTCTGGAAGGTATTCGTATCTATCGTTTGCAGCCTGAGGCGACATTACTGTTTTCTGGTTATCCTGGAAAAGATGCAATCTCTCATGCCCGGGCACAAAAGAAAATGGCGTCTTATTTCGGCGTCCCCGAGCATGATATGCAGCTTGCAGAAGAAGTCAGGGATACGGCTGAGGAAGCATGGCACTGGGTTG
>JBFHPN010000142.1:0-6072 GCA_041592735.1 Oleiphilaceae bacterium
CCATCAAAGGAATTTCTTTTTCAGGCAAGCCTTTCACCAGATGTGCAATGGGCTGGATATAATCCAATGCTTCTTCCCCAATGAGGTTTTTTAATTGTTTGCACAAGGCATTCAGTTTGGCGGAATACTCAGCTTGTGTTTCCTGAACATAATTATGAATCTTCTCTTCGGAAGCGTGAGCAAAAGTACCGTAACGCAGGAAGTTTTCCCCAAACGCATCCCAGACGCTGCCAATGCGCAGTTCTGATGATTCAGACAAAGCAAAGACAGAGGCATACTCAAGAACCAGGGTATTCAGTTGATCCTGAACACGGTACTCACTGTCTTCCTTGAAACTTTCATCCATAACGTCCACTGTCGCAAGAATATTCAAACAGGGCTCAATATGACCAGGCTTAAGCATCAATATGGGGCAAGGGCATTTACGCAGCAAATGCATATCATCACCACCAAACAATCTTTTCAACCAGGAAACATTTTGCGAGCACTTAACAAGCATATCCGGTTGAAACTGCAATACATCCCGAATGATCTCAATGAAGCTGATACCACTTAACAAGGCGCTTTCCGTTTTAATGCCTTGGCAATGAGTCGCTAACAAACTGTCTAAATGTTTTTGCTTAGTGGACTTTAATGCCTGCCATGTTTTTTCTAGCGCATCTTTTTCTTTAATAAGATTGATTAATGCCCCATCAGGTTTTTTTATGACAGTTAAAACACGAAGTTTTGCCTGGTGACGCCTGGCAATCTCTGCCGCCTGGATCAACGCAGTGTTGACCGGATCATAATCATCAACAACGCAAGAAATTAATTTGAAACGATTCACTTTATCACTCTCCGGTCTATAGAATCTCATGATTCGCCAAAGCTTGGCGCTGGCTATATCGAAACACGTAAAATAGCAAACGGCAACACTATCGTTCTTAGTTTATATAGTTCCTGGTTAATACAGTACTTAGTCAATACAGTATTTAATCAATACAGTACGTCATCAATATAGTCGTTAATCCAGTTTCCAGGCACTGTTTAGATAGGCTAAGGCCTCATCTGCAGAGTCAACAATTTTGAACAACTCCAGATCCGAGCTATCAATAGCGCCTTGTTGCACCAGAAACTCAAAATCAATCAGACGCTCCCAGTATTCTTTTCCCATCAATACAATCGGAACGGCTTTTATTTTTTTAGTTTGAATCAGCGTCAAGGTTTCGAACAACTCATCCAGGGTTCCAAAACCACCGGGGCAAGCAATCAGCCCTCTGGCCCGTTTAAGAAAATGCATCTTCCTCAACGCAAAATAATGAAATTGAAAACATAGCGCCGGGGTAATATAGGGGTTCGGTTTTTGTTCGAAAGGCAGCACAATATTCAAACCGATACTTTTACCGCCTGCATCTGCTGCCCCTCGATTGGCTGCCTCCATCACGCCCGGACCACCTCCCGTGACCACCACGTAATCTTTACCGCCATGCTTAAGGGAAAGTTCGGTAATATGTTTTGCCAATAGCCTTGCCTGTTCATAATAGGCACTATTTTTTAATAGGTTGGTGGCTATTTCAAAATCAGACCGGCACTGCGTATCTTCCGGCGAAGCGTCCAGCTTATCCTTGGCGCGTAAATATTGTTCCTTAGCAATCACCTCTTCAGGAAATCGTGCACCACCGAATATCACCACCGTGGATTCGATACCATTTTCATCCTGTATCAGGTCCGGCTTCAACCATTCAAGCTGAAGCCGCACTGCACGCAACTCATCTCTCAGTAAAAATTCTTCATCCGTATATGCCAAACGATAGGACGGCATATCAAGAGGCAAGGCGCGAGCTGAGCGAGCATCATCCGCCGCACTTGGAAAAACACTTTTGGCTTGTTTTGGTGTATTACTCATGGCGCTAAAACCGGATAATTTCATTCAATTCAGGAATATCTGCATGCCAGCCTTTTTCCTTAAGTGCCTGCTGCAAGGTAAGTTTCGCCTGCTCTTCACCATGAATCAGATAAATCATCGGTTTTTTACCTTTGAAACCGTTTATCCACTCGATTAATTGCGATTGACTTGCATGCGCCGAAAACCCGCCCAGAGTATGGATATTGGCTCTGACCGCAATCTCATCCCCCGCAATTTTAAATTTTTTCGCACCATCAATCAGCGCTCTGCCAGGAGTGCCCATGGCCTGAAAGCCCACGAAGATAACATGCGATTGCTTACGCCATAGGTTGTGCTTAAGATGGTGGCGGATACGTCCACCGTTACACATGCCGCTCCCCGCGATGAAGATAGCGCCGCTTTGTATTTTATTTAGCGCCATGGATTCTTCTGTTTTGATGGAATAACGCAGTACCGGTAAAAAACTATGTAAACTTTGCTGTTTACTTTTGGTACGCAAGGTCGCTTTATCTTCTTTATTGTAAACATCCTGGTAACGGTGATAGATTTCGGTCACCGCAATCGCCATCGGACTATCCAGATAGACAGCTTGATGACGTAATTTTCCTTTTTGGTAGAGTTCGCCCAACCTGAAGAGTATTTCCTGAGTCCGTCCCACCGCAAAAGACGGTATAAGTATATTGCCTCCATTCTCGGAAGCCTGCTCTATCACCTCTTCAAACTCTTGCAAGGTGGCCTCCATAGAGCGATGCTCCCTGTTACCATAGGTTGATTCCAGCAACACGACATCCGCATGCTCGATAACTTGCGGATCTCTTAATAAGGCTGCCTGAGAATTACCCAAGTCACCGGAGAAAACCAGTGTTTTCTGAGCTCCCTCTTCATCAATGCTCACTTCTACTATGGCTGAACCAAGAATATGGCCGGCATCGTGATAGTGAATAGTCACATCCTCTGTTACCTGCTTGACCTCATGATAATCAAGCCCCTGGCAAGACTTAAGCGCCTCTTCTACATCCGCTTCTACATATAAAGGCTCTATTTCCGCCTTGCCGGATCGTCTTCTTCGTTTGTTTTCCCATTCAGCATCGCGTTCCTGCAAAGATGCAGCATCTTTTAACAAGACCTCGATTAAATCGAGCGTCGGCCAGGTCATATATATCGGACAAGACAAACCCTCAGCCACAAGTAATGGTAAGCGCCCTGAGTGATCCAGATGCGCATGGGACAAGACGACGGCATCTATACTATGCACATCAAACTGGAAAGGTTGGAAGTTGGCTTCTTCTTCCTCCCTGCGCCCCTGAAATAAACCGCAATCAAGGAGTATTTTGGATTTGGCTGTGCTCAGCAAATAGCATGAGCCGGTGACACCCTCGACCGCACCGAGGAATTTTAAAGTTGCCATTATGTTCTCCTTGTATCGTTTTTATTGATGCTGATTATGTGTTATGCGTTCTACTTCGGAATCTGATTGCACCTCAACAGGCTCTATATCCGCCTTATCAGGTGTACCAGTCTCCAGTTTTAATTGTTTAAGAAACCTTAAAGCCTTGAGCCACTGCTGGGATAATTTAAGCAAAATAGCCAGCAAATCAATTGCTTGCAGAATTTCTTCAAAGTTACTGTTCTCTTCAAGGCCTTCACGCAGGAACAAGGCCTTGGAAACATCATGTTTGGTTTGCAAGTCCGCCAGCAAGCTGTCGTCGTAATCTTCTGCCAGAAGCTCTAAAACCGTTAAGCTCGCCTTACGAAAATCCACCAATGTGTCTGCAATCGGTGGTGAAAAACTTGCTGTCTGGGCATGCAGCTGTAACGACGCCTGTTCAATATTATTTGCACAGCCCAGCAAGTATTGATCAATCCGTAAGACTGTTGCTAACTGGGTTGACGTCTCTGCAGAGAACGCTTTCCTTTCCAGACTTCTGACAAATTTAGACACCGTTAAAGAGAGATTTCTGATTATCAATAAATCAGAATGCCCGCTCTGTGGCTGAACATGAACACCCCCTATGCTTTTCAAGCCCAAATTCCTCACATGAGCGGCTACTGACTCCAGCTCCATCACCAGCGCATTCACGGCTAAAACAGGGGTCGCTGCAATGGTTTTATCCAGATATTTTGGCAATGACAAGGTCTCTTCACGCGCAACAAAACGGTTTTCAAGAAAGGCAACCAATCTATCGTTCAAGGGGAAAACCAATAAAACACCCAGTATATTAAAAATTGTGTGGAACAAGGCGATCGCCAGCCCGATATCCACAGACAGCCCTAATAAACCACCCACAAAATTAATCACCCCGAACATTATGGGTAAAATAAATAAAGCAACCAGCCCTGTACCGAGATTAAACATTACTTGAGCCAGCGCAACACGCTTAGCATTGGCGGTGGCACCAATAGACGCGATGACTGCAGTAGACGTTGTACCCACATTAGCACCGATAACCATGGCCGCTGCCGCATTCAACTCTATAATACCTGACACCGCAGCAGTGATTGTCAATGCGATCGACGCACTCGACGACTGCGTTAGCATGGTCATCACAATGCCAATCCCAAGATATAAGACTATGCCCTTTAGCCCCTGCGCAGAGTAACTGGCAATATCAAAGCGTTCGACCAGCCCCTCAAAAGCTTCTTTTAAAATATCAACGCCCAGAAAAAACAAACCGAATCCAACCAGAGCCATGCCTGCAGAGGCCAATCGCTCCTGCGGTCTGAACAGTCGAAGCATCATACCTACCCCGATAAGGGGCAGTGCAAAGGCCTGAATATTTAACTTGAAACCAACCAGGGCGACTAACCAGCCGGTGATAGTGGTTCCGATATTCGAACCATAAATAACGCCCAGGGCTTGTCGCATGGAAATCAGGCCTGCGTTGACAAAACCTATTGACGCAACATTGACCGCGCTCGATGACTGCACAATGGCGGTCATAAAAAAGCCTGACATAACGCCACGAAATGGCGTTTGTGTCCATTCAGCTAATAGTTTACGCAATGAGTTTCCTGCGGCCAGACGAAGCCCTTCGGTCATCATACCCACAGCCAGAAGGAACAAACCCAAACCACCAAGCAAAGCACCTAGTGCTGAGAAAGGCAGCTCCATCATATTACGCCCCCTTTGGCTTTCATGAGAAAAGCTGCACGTATATATTCAGGCAATAACCCATCACGCATAAGGCCAGGTCCAATTATGCTCTTCCGGCAAATCCACACCATGTTCATGCGCATAGGCACGGCATTCAATTTGCCGATCCCTGAATAATTGTTTGGCATGCGCACCGCTTATTTTGAGTTTTGGCACGCGGTCGATGACGTCTATCGCTAAGCTAAAGCGATCCACTTCATTTTCGATAGCCAGCTCCAGCGGCGTATTAATATTGCCCTTTTCCTTATAACCGCGAACATGGAGATTAGCATGATTTGTGCGTCGATAAGCCAAACGGTGAATCAGCCAGGGGTAGCCATGAAAATTGAAAATAATCGGTTTATCCGTGGTAAATAAACTATCAAAATCCCGGTCTGACAAACCGTGAGGGTGCGCTGTATCCGAGGTCATCCGATAGAGATCAACAACATTGATAAAGCGTATTTTCAATTCTGGAAAATGCGTGCGCAACAAGGCGGTAGCCGCCAAGGCTTCTTTGGTTGGAATATCACCACAGCCAACCATCACCACATCCGGTTCCTCGCCTTGGTCATTACTTGCCCAGGTCCAGATACCTAAGCCTTTAGTGCAATGTTTGACGGCTTCATCCATATCAAGATACTGAATATGAGACTGCTTATCACAGACAATTACATTTATATCGTTATGGCTTCTTAAGCAATGATCGGCCGTGGACAACAGGCAATTCACATCTGGCGGTAGATAGATTCGCGTCACGCTTGGACTCTTGTTCACCACCAGATCCAAGAAACCCGGATCCTGATGCGTAAATCCATTATGGTCCTGACGCCATACCGTTGAGGTAATCAATAAATTGATTGATGCCACCGGGCGGCGCCAGTCGAGGCTTTCGGATATCGCCAACCACTTGGCATGCTGATTAAACATCGAATCTATTACATGCACAAAGGCCTCATAGGTTGCAAAGAAACCATGCCGACCCGTGAGCACATATCCTTCATACCAACCTTCGAGGGTATGCTCTGAGAGCATTTCCATGACACGGCCATCC
>JBFHPN010000143.1:0-6041 GCA_041592735.1 Oleiphilaceae bacterium
AATGACTCTGCGACCGTGAGCCGGGTGTTTACCGCCATAAAAGGGTGCCCAGGCATAAACATACTGCCCGCTACTGAAAATTCTGTCGAAATTGGACTGACCCCACTTCTGAGCCTGATTGAGCATTTCCTGATAAGGATTGTGACTCTGCATCAACGCGTTCAGGACATCATCATATTCATCCGGTAAGGGTTCAGGATGCGCGAAATCTATAAAGTTCCGGTTTAAATCCACGCCGGCTTCGTCACACCGTCGAGCCCAGTACATACCCCAGGGATTTAAAGCATGCACCAACAGAACGCCCAGATCCTGAGGTAAGGCTGTTTCAGCCAGCGAATCCATAAAGAAAGACTGTATGGCCGAACCACAATAGCCTTCCACGCCATGTGTTCCCGAAATCAACACCAGCACCTTGCTCGCGTCAGGATTACCTAAAAACGCAACATTGGTTTCCAAACCGGCAACCGAGGCATCCAGAGGATAAACCTCGTGAGATTTTTTGCAGGCTAAACGCTCATACGCTGCCAGAAAATCTGCCCGGCCGGAATGATAGTCACGCTTAAAATATTCGGTGACTTGTCCGGAAAAACACTGAGCGATATGACTGCCTGACATGGCGCTCATCATTATTGACCTTTTGTTTCCAGACGTCTGTGAAACTCGCCCATGATCTGCATGTAGAGTTCGTCGCCTAAATATGCATCTTCCACTTTGGATTCCAGGCTCGGATTGTCATTCACTTCAAGCACGTAGGCCTTACCATCAAGCTCTTTTACATCCACGCCATAGAGCCCGTTGCCCACCACTTTGGCCGCTTTTAAGGCTGCGTCGAGGACCGATTTGGGTACTTCAAAGGTAGGAAAGCTTTCAAAGCCGCCGGAAAAATTCCTGCTTTTTGCATTATGGTTATAGATCTGCCAGTGATTACGCGCCATTAAATAACGGCAGGCATACAAGGCCCTGCCATTGAGCACCCCAACCCGCCAATCAAATTCTGTATACAGAAACTCTTGAGCCAGTACCAACGCAGTCAGCTCAAATAACTCGTCCAGCTTGCTCTTCAATTCGTCTCTGTTATTGACTTTAAAAACACCTTTGGAAAAAGAACCTTCCGGCATTTTCAAGACCAATGGAAAACTGAAGGTCTGCTCCAGAAAGTCCAGGGTGGCATCATGTGCATCGCTGATAACTTCTGTTTTCAGGCTGGGCACTTTCTGATAGCTGAAAGCATCATGCAGATAGACCTTATTGCAACAACGCAAAATAGACGCTGGGTCATCAATCACCACCAGACCCATGTTTTCTGCTTTCACCGCCAGTCGATAGGTATAATGATCGATTTTCGTGGTTTCACGGATAAACAAGGCGTCATAAAAGGCAAGATTGTCCAGCTCATCCTTGGTCACCACCTGGGCATGAATACCATATTTTCCGGCAGCTTTCACAAACTTGGAAATCGCGACTTTATCACTTGGCGGCACTTTCTCTTCAGGATCAACCAATATTGCCATATCCCAGCGCAAGCGTTTTTTGCCTCCGGTTACCCGCCAGACGGTATTGGTAAAATGACGCATCTGTTCAATAAAGACTTCTTGCTGTTTGGCATCAAGGGCACTGAAAGAACGGCGCTTGATCGTTAATTTAGGCGCAGACTGTTCCTTCTCAACGGTGACTTCCAATATGGGTGCCGGAAATTTCATGAAGATCTGACTCGCCAGATTCTGCAAAGCAGGATCTTCCACACGACCAAAATACATGTTCACGGTCAGCGGCCATTCCATCTGGGCCAGGCCTTTCATACGATTCTGGAATGGCAGCAAATCTTCACCAATCATCGTGCGAATGGCATTAATCGTTTTCACACTCGGCAGAACTGTATGATTGCGCGCCTCTGCAAGTAGTGAGCAATAATAACCTTTGCTCAGGTAGGTCGACGTATCACAGAGATTAATAATGCGCGTCTTGGGCTCGTTCTGTTTTGGGTATTCGCGAAGATAACTTTCAAAACTGATGACACCATGAAAATATTCATTTAATGACAGGTCTTCGTTATCAACAACGATCAGGGTTTTGTACACAATGTTTCCTTGTAATTAAAAAGCAAATTTAGCAGCGAATAAAAAATATGGGCACCAACGCTCTCGCAGCACATATCCTTTTCTTGTTGACTATATAGAGCGACTTAAGCGCCTAAACAATCAAAAAAAAATTGTGGTCAGCATAAATCTGACTGATCAATGCATAAAATAAGAAAAATGCTGCCCTGCGCTAAGGTGGACAGCTTGTTCTGTATGCATCGAGACTTTAAAATTAAGCACCAGGATGATGCATAGATTTATCATTTCTTTATTATTTAAGCAGACAAGTTAGCAACTACCAGCGACATTGTCTATCTCATAAACTGCCAGATTAAAGTTAGCTATACTGAAGTAATATCTGTCTCGATTGGAAACACATGGGCAAAAAAGAATATCACACTCAACTCAATCATCCTGTCTGGTGGCCAACCTGGTTTGGGGTTTGCCTGTTTTGGCTGATTGGTCAACTACCGTGGAATGCATTACTCGCCGTCGGAAGATTTCTGGGCAGGCTGGTCTGGCTTTTCGGGGGTTCTCGAAAAAATACCGCTCTCACGAATATACGCCTGTGTTTTCCTGAATTGACGGAATCCGAGCAAAAAGTGCTGGCATATCGTGCTGTACTAAGCACCGGTGAAGCACTTATGGAAATGGCAGGCACCTTTGCAAACAAGCGAATTGATCTGGGCAAACGGCTTGAGATCGTCGGCCGGGAAAAAATGGAAACAGCTCTGGCGCAAGGTAAAGGCGTGCTGCTTCTCGGCATGCACTTTAACACCATAGATGTCGGTAGCCGTTTGCTTGGGAAGGTGCGGCCCTTCAGTGTCGTTTATCGACCGAACAACAATCCTGTATTTGATAAAGTCATCAAAGAAAGCCGCAGCGAAGTGGAATTCTATATCGAGCGGGATGATCTGCGCGGGCTGGTTCGGCACCTCAAAGCAGGGCGCGCCGTCTGGTATGCGCCAGATCAGGATTACGGCATTAAACATGCTGTATTTGCCCCATTTTTCGGTGTTCCGGCTGCTACCATAACGGCCACCTCCCGGATTGCCCGCATGAGTAATGCAGTGGTCATACCGATTGCTCACTA
The DNA here is from genome assembly GCA_041592735.1 of Oleiphilaceae bacterium. Classification (GTDB taxonomy): domain Bacteria; phylum Pseudomonadota; class Gammaproteobacteria; order Pseudomonadales; family Oleiphilaceae; genus PZPK01. The sequence goes on from JBFHPN010000143.1 coordinate 3,172, forward strand.
TCGTCTGCCGGGGGGTCGTTATCGCATTGAATTCGGCGATCCGCTGGAAAATTTCCCGACCCGCGATGAAGTGGCTGATGCCACATTAATCAACCAGACGATTGAAGGTTTCGTTCGTAAAATGCCCGAGCAGTATTTGTGGGTGCATCGACGCTTCAAGCATCAACCCGATGGCAGCAACCCGTATTCAAACTAACATCGAATACGGGGGTGACCCGCCTGTGCAAGCCTTATTTCTTTAATCTGACCTCATACATATCCAGCCGCCTGTCTTTCATATTTCTCACCGATCCTTCGCTATGCAGTATTTTCAATTTGCTCATATCCAGATCTGAAAACAGCAACATTTCCGTATTGGGAGTGGCCTCATTCAAGACAGCATCATGAGGGAAAGGGAAATCTGAGGGGGTGAAAACAGCCGATTGGGAATACTGTACATCCAGACTTTCCACTTTTGGAAGATTGCCCACGCTACCCGCAATAACAACGTAGCATTCATTTTCGATGGCTCTTGCCTGGGCACACAGGCGCACCCTCAAATAACTGTTTTTGGTATCCGTCCAGAACGGCACAAACAGAATATCCATGCCCTGCTCTGCCATAATTCTGGATAATTCAGGAAATTCCACATCATAACAGATCAGAATCCCCACTTTTCCTGCATCGGTTTCAAACACCTGCACCTTATCACCGCCTTGAATGACCCAGTCATAGGCTTCATGCGGGGTAATATGAATTTTACGCTGTTCGTCTATCATGCCATTGCGGTGACATAAATAAGATACGTTATAAATTAATCCGTTTTCGGACAGTGGCATCGAACCGGTAATAATATTGGCATTATATTCCAGCGCCAGACGCGACATATCCTCTTTCATTTGCTCGGTGTAGCCAGCCAGATATCGGATGGCTTCTGTTTGTGAGGTTTTGTCGGTCAATGCCATTAAAGGTGCACCGAAGAACTCGGGAAACAAAATGAAATCGCTTTGATAGTCGGAAACAGTATCGACAAAAAACTCTATTTGTTCGAGCATTTCCTGATAAGAAGACACCGCACGCATTTGCCATTGAACGGCCCCTACCCTCACCACATTTTTTGGCGTATCCAGGACGCTCTCTTCAGGTTCATACAAAATATTGTTCCATTCGAGCAAGGTCGCATAACCTACCGATTGCTGATCTTCGGGTAAATATTTTTTAAGTAAGCGTTTAACCTGAAAGTCATTGGATAACTGGAATGTTAAAATCGGGTCATAGATTCTTTTCTGATCCACTTCGTGAATATATTTTGCAGGTGAGAGTTTATCCCTGTATTGGTGATAGTTCGGTATTCGCCCACCCGCCAGTATCGCACGAAGATTATATTGTCGGCATAACTCCTTGCGAGCATCATAAAGCCGTCTCCCCAAACGAATTCCCCGATGCGTATGCGCGATGACGACATCCAAGCCGTAAAGGGCATCACCCTCTTTGTCGGTGTGAACATGATCGTTAGCATCCACAATATCTTCATAGGTATGCGGATTCGAGAAGCGCGCATAATCGACTTGAACACTTAGTGCAATGCCAACCAGGGTATCGCCATCCATGATACCAATCTGGCCTTCCGGAAATTCATTGATCAAATGTTCAATCGTATGGCTCGGCCAGGCTCCGCCGAGTTCTGTGTAAACTTCATCCATTAAACGCTTTACTTGCGGATATAAATCCATCGAGAGATTACATATTTCCAGACGGGTTTGTTCAACTGTCATAAAGAGGCCTATTAAATATAATATTTTGCATATGTGTGTTCATTTAGTCCCCACACGATATGAGCTGTCATTAAATAAAGCAATCTCAAAAAAATAAAATCTCAAGCGCCCGCACCAATTGGATGCAAAAATCCATAAAAACGCCTAGATAAGATGCATTTTGAATCCATCTTAATTTTCAAGCACTCTGCTTTTGCAGCATAATAAACAAACAAGTAATTGTTTTATATAGAAATAACACTCATGGCATAACACATGCTGTATAAACCCCATATATCCCGTTATAGGTAGTTTTGGGGCTTTATCCGTTTATGTCTGAATCTAAACACGCTGAAAAAGGAGTCTTTTCAGAAGGAGCTGCATCTGGCAGACGCATTATAGTCGTCGGCAACGGTCCTGTGGGCGTGCATTTTTGTAATGAGCTGATCAGGAACGGCAATCAGGATGAAATTCTTCTCTTTGGCGATGAACCCTATTCACCGTATAACCGTGTCGCGTTATCACAACTTTTATATGGCGACAAAGCTCTCAGTGAAATCGGCTTAGAACTCAATCAATCCCCTCAAATCAAAACCCAATGGCACACCCGTATCGTGGAAATCGATCACCAGGCCAAACGGGTTCTGACCCAATACGGTGAGTCCTACACCTTTGATTTATTAGTACTGGCCACTGGCTCACGCGCACACGTGCCCAATCTGCCGGGTATTCATCTCAAAGGGGTATATACATTCAGAAACCTGAAAGATGCCGAAGCATTGCTTACTCGCCGGGTAACCAGCCGTCACACAGTGGTTCTGGGGGGTGGTCTGCTGGGGATTGAAACCGCCCGGGCCATGCGTCGATTTGCGACCGAAGTAACCCTGATTCATCACTCAAGCTGGTTAATGAACCGCCAACTTGACCAGGGTGCTTCGACAAGATTAAAGGAAAAACTGGAGTCTGAAGGTATAAAGGTGATGCTGGGCACCTCAGTTTTAGCTGTAGACGGACGCAGCAAACTAGACGCCATCATGCTCAGAAATGGCATATCTATTGCCTGCGATACCTTAGTGCTATCAACCGGTATACGCCCGAATATTGAACTCGCCAAACAGTCAGGAATGGCTTTCGGGC
>JBFHPN010000144.1:0-6030 GCA_041592735.1 Oleiphilaceae bacterium
CTCCACGCTTATTCCATGTTGTTGACTGCCACTTTGCAAACCACTCAGGCTTGCATGGCGCCACTATTTCTACCGTAGATTTACCCGGATATCTCTCCTGCCATAAAGGATCTTTAGCTGAGGGAAATGAGACATATACCAGAGGCATATCTTCACTTAAATCCTCATTAAATGCGTTAACATTTTCATCATGATTAAAACCCGGATAAATCCAAAAGTTAGTTTTAGGCATACCTAAACTTTCTGCATCACCTTTAAAACCGGCATATACACATAAATGCGATGAAGAGACCTCAACCTTTTGCTTTAATCCATCCAGCTTTAGCTGCTGCAGAACAGTTGCCGGCAATAAACTTTCAAGCGTTGGGAACAAGCCTGCATTACTCACTATCTTATCTGCATAAATCTCTTCACCTTTGTTTAACCGAACACCATAAGCACGGTTTTTCTTTACAAGGATTTCCTTAACCCCTGCATAGGTAAACACCTCGCCTCCTGCTTTCTGAATAACGGGAATGATTGCTCTGGCGATTGCCGACGCCCCACCAATAGGATAACTACCCCCATTCATATAATGTTTAGCAACCATAGCATGCATCATGAAAGATGATTTAGAAGGCGGCAAACCATAATCACCCCACTGAGCGGTTAAAACACCGATAAGTTTCTGATTATCAGTTAAACCAGAGAGCACCTCATAGGTTGTTTTATAAAAATAATCAGGCAGCAGCTTATGTCGGATTTTATTGTACGGAACGCCCACTATGCGTGGTAATGCCTGGCCGGCAAAAAACCTGGGAACCAAGGAACTTACTTTATAAAGCAATTCGACATACTCATCTATCGCCTTTGCATCATCAGGAAAACGCGCCTTCATCTCAGCCTTAAAATCCTGCTTCCCCGCAAAATATTTAAAAATGTCGTCACCAATGATCACTTGATCATAAAGCTTATCCATTGGCTCCCATTCGAGAGATCCATCACTAATGACATCAAATATACGGCGCAGCATAGACCAGGATTTCTGCATTTCCCCAATATAATGCACGCCAACATCCCACTCATAGCCATTGCGCTCATAGGCATGCGTATATCCACCCGCCGTATAATGCTGCTCCAACACGCACACTTTCTTTCCTAATTTTGACAATAAGGCTGCGTTACATAACCCGCCAATTCCTGAACCAATCACAATAACATCATATTTATCTGCTGCTTTACTCTTTCTGAAACGCGTACCTGTGCGGACCATAGACCTTCACCTATATTGTCTTAATCTTTAAATTATGCAATTAGTTGCATATAATGCCATTAAACTTGATCTGCACATGATATGCAAGTATTTGCATATCATGTGCTTGAATTTTTATTACGGTGGCCTACCCATGCCAGCCACCTGTGAAGGCAAGCTATGTCATTAAAACACGCCATTTTAGTCTTACTTGAGACAGAACCCGGAAGCGGATACGACTTACTAAAGCAATTCAATAACAGCCTTGGTTACTTCTGGAATGCAAAACACCAGCAAATCTATCAGCAACTTAAGCATTTAACGAATGAGGCGTTAATTACTTGCGATATTGAACAACAGCAAGGCAAACCAGATAAAAAGATATATAAAATCACCGCCAAGGGAATCCATGAGATAAAAGAGTGGTTATCGCAACGCGTTGAGCCCAACAAAATTAATGATGCATTGCTCGTTAAACTTTATGGCGGGCATTTAACCTCAGAGGCCAATTTACTCTCTGAACTTGAACGGCATATTTCACTGCACCAGCAAACATTAACTAAGCTGCTCACCATTGAAAATAAATATCTGTCACTCGATGATGAGTTGCAAACAAAGTTTAAATTACCATATATCACTCTGAGGCGCGGCATACTTGGTGAGCAGGCCTGGCTAGCCTGGGCAAAGGAAGCCAAAGGCATGATCAAAAAATAATCAAAGCTTTTTCATTAAAAAGTGCGTATAATTTTGCACCCTTTCAAACGCTATCGAAAGTTTAGATTTTTACATTAATTACAGGCGCATTATATGACAGACGTTGAGTCTCGTTTTGAGCACTTAGGACTTCCTGAACATGTCCTTAGAGCTGTTAACGAATTAGGCTATGAAACCCCTTCTCCCATTCAAGCAAAAGCCATCCCCCCGATTCTAAAAGGTAAAGACATTCTGGGCCAAGCTCAGACCGGCACTGGAAAAACTGCCGCTTTTGCACTCCCCATACTGGCCAACATAGACCCTAAAAACAAACAAACTCAAGTTTTGATTCTTGCACCTACCAGAGAGCTTGCCATACAAGTAGCTGAAGCCTGTCAGAGTTATGCCAAGTACATAAAAGACTTTCAAGTCTTACCTATTTACGGCGGCCAGAGTTATACCAATCAGCTGCGACAGTTAAGCCGTGGCGCGCAAGTCGTGGTAGGTACACCCGGGCGAGTCATGGATCATATGCGCCGCAAAACCTTAAGCCTGGACAATTTAAAAACACTGGTACTTGATGAAGCAGATGAAATGCTCCGCATGGGCTTCATTGACGATGTTCAATGGGTACTGGAACACACGCCACCAACGCGGCAAATCGCTTTATTCTCCGCAACGATGCCCGTTGAAATTAAAAAAGTCGCGGAAAAGCATCTTAATAATCCTGAAATCATTAAAATTGCGGACAAAACGTCTACAGCCAAAACAATACGTCAACGCTATTTGACAAGTACAGGCATCAATAAATTAGACGCCTTAACTCGCATTCTTGAAATCGAAGAGTTTGACGGAATTATCGTATTTGTTCGAACCAAGATTACGACTGAAGAATTGGCTTCAAAGTTAAACGCCAGAGGCTTTTCCAGCGCAGCATTAAATGGAGACATTGCTCAGGCAACACGAGAAAAAACAGTTGCACGCCTCAAGTCGGGCGACATTGATATTCTCATTGCAACAGATGTTGCGGCACGCGGTCTTGATGTTGACAGAATAAGCCACGTAATTAACTACGATATTCCATACGATACTGAGGCGTACGTTCATCGTATTGGCAGAACGGGTCGAGCCGGTCGGTCTGGAGAAGCTATTTTATTTATCGCTCCCAGAGAGAAACGCATGCTAAGCTCGATCGAGCGTGCAACTGGCCAAGTTATTGAACGAATGGATATCCCTTCGGCAACAGATATAAATCAGCTTCGCGTTGATCAATTCAAGAAAAGTATTCTAGACAGATTGGAGAATAATAATATCTCCTTTTTCCAGGATATTATTGAGGATCTTATTCGAGAGAGCCAAGCAGACCCAGTAAGGATAGCCGCTGCATTAGCACATATCAGCAATGGCAATCGGCCCTTTCTGCTTGACCCAAAAAGCGATCAAAAGATTCATCGAGATGACGACTCAGGTAAAGGCCGGGACCGTGAGCGCAAAGAGAAAAACAGAGCTTCAAAAACACCTCGCCCTCTAAAAGATCATCCAGATATCCCATTAGTGCGCTATCGTGTTGATGTCGGTTACAAGCACGGCATTAAACCTGGCAACATAGTGGGCGCTATTGCCAATACCGCTGATCTTGACAGCGAATATATCGGTCAGATTGATATCTTTAATGACTTCAGTACAGTGGATCTTCCTGCCGGCATGCCAGCATCAGTTGTGAACCTTTTACAAAGCGCACATGTTGCAAATCGTCCTTTGGCAATCCGCCCTGTATCAGATTCAGACCTCGACCAGCAATCAGCACCCGCTGGAAAACCAAGAGTAAAACGCGACATCAATCGAGGTGACAAAAAACGTAGCGAAAAAAGAGGACCAAGGCAAAAAGAAGGCGCCAATAAAACCTCAAAGCCCAAAAACAGCCGAGGAAAAGATGACAGAGCCGATAAATCCGGGCCGATTCGGAAACGCTCAGTCAAATCCTAAAACATAAAAAAAGCCCTTTGAGGGCTTTTTTTATATCAAATGCAATAAGTTAAGCTAATTTATTCAGTGTAATTACTTGCTGTTGTCAATCATATACTGAATAGTGGCTTTAATGTCGTCATCTGAACATGATGCACATGTTCCACGCGGAGGCATGGCATTAATTCCGGAGATAGCATTGGCTGTTAAGGTATCCAAGCCTTTTTCAAGACGCGCAGCCCACGCGGCGCTATCTCCCATTTTTGGGGCGCCCAGAACACCAGAAGCATGACAACCCATACATGAAGTCTGATATATATCAGCAGGGGCTTTAGGGCCGCTGGCGGCAGATGCAGATGCAGAGCCACAGTCATCACCCTCCACACATACTTGACCAACCGGTTTTAAACGTTCTGCTATCGACTTCTCATCCATTGCAGCATTAACTGAAAACACAATAGCCAGGCCAAATAATGCTGATATCAGTCTCTTAGTCGTTTTAATCACTTCTCACCTCGTTCACGGTTCGTTATAAATATTTTTGGGCTGCATTATAGGGCAAATCGGATCGTTCTCAAACCATTAGACATAAGTATGACATATGACTAATTAATTGACCGAACGGTGGTTGCGCCTGTTCCTCACAAACGGAGGATAACATTCTCAAACCTGCCTAAGGCAGTTTAAGCTTTTTTTACAAAAAACTGCCATTAAACTTTGTTCAATACTGAAACCTTGACTACAATTAATGTGAGTTTGAAACTATTTTTCGATCACTTATCCGAATTAATCAAAGGGTGATCGCTAGACAGCCATTCAAACCAGAATATGAACTATGCAATTGGCCATTTTTACCAAAGTGCACATTCATCAAAAAGTTAAATTATAGGAAAAGGTTAGACAATGTCAGAAAAACTTTCAGGAACCGTAAAGTGGTTCAACGAATCAAAAGGCTTTGGTTTTATTCAACGCGAGAATGGTCCGGATTTATTCGTTCACTTTAGCAATATCCAGGGAGATGGTTTCAAAACTCTGGCAGAAGGCCAAAAAGTAACTTTCACTGAAGGATCTGGTCAAAAAGGTCCTCAAGCCGAAAACGTTACACCAGCCTAAGAATTCTTACCTCATTCCATTGAATCCGGCATTGCCGAAATAATGGGGTGAGGTATTTCTCCCTTCTCTGCAACATTTTCTATCGTCAGCGCTTAAGCACCTTAGCGAGTCGCATCAGAATAAATCCTTCTGTTACCTGCTTTCAATCATTTGAGCAGCCATCTAGTCAGACTTTGGTACGCCAAATATAAATGGAAAATTCCTTTATTCATGCGCACACGCATTTTCTGCAAGAGTGTATAATCAATAATTCTACGCTGATATAAATGGAGGCTGACCGGCCCCCATACTTGCCACCATTTTACCGGGTTCATGCCTTTTCCTGTTTTACCCGTTTCTTTGTTGAGAACCAGGACACTCATTTTGATTTGCGCAGACGCTGGATGATGCAGCGTTATCCCTTCTTCTTTAAAACCCATCGCCTTATAGCGACTGATATTATCCAAGGCACTGGCAACCATCACATACTGTTTTCCTGCTGACAGACCCTCTCTGTACATAGCCTCAAATACACCATGCAGTACGTCCGTTTCCTGATAATATTTTTCAATACATATCGCTGTTATTTCCATCGCCTCTTCATAATGAGGCAAACGGGAAAACTGACTTTTTGGTAAAAGTTGATCAAGTTCAAACGGTTTCACACCCTGCTCACCAAATACCAACAGCGCACTACCAATAACACGCTCATTATGAAATACGATCAAAATGCGCCCGTATGCATCTTGCTGTAAAGCAAACTTAGCGATCGCGTCATCTTTGGAACATAGTCCGAGACTGGCATAGGCTTTTCGTCGTAACTTTAAGACGGCTTCATATTCTGCCTGAGTTTCAACAAACCTGTACTGAACCAAGGCCTGGATATGATGCGCACACAAGCCTGCGCGACTGATATCTCTGGGTGTTTTCTGCGCAAAATGAAAACAATGCTGGGATAATTCATCCTCTGCCTGATAAGACATGGCAGGCGTCTCAATAAAACATCTGATTTTATTCTGATCTGTTAATGAAACATTAGATACCCGACC
>JBFHPN010000145.1:0-6015 GCA_041592735.1 Oleiphilaceae bacterium
AATACAAGGCCACCATTTTTATTCTATCGAGATATTATTCAACGTAGTGATATTGAACATAAGCAAACGCATTTATCAAATCAATTCATGCAAAAACATGTTTTTTATTTTTTGATATATGGCTACAGCTGCTCGCAAATAAAAAATAATGTGATCGCTCGGAGCCCCCTGAAATACTGCTACCTGACGTCAGGCTGTTTTATACCAACTCTTCGAAAGGGCTGTCAAGCGACCTGAACATCTAATGCGTATTTATTCTCTCAGATGCCTCTTCAATTGACTCAGATGCTGCTTTTTTATCATTCTGCGCCAATTTTTCTTTATGTCTGTCACTGTCAGGCGAATATGCAAGTGCCAGATCCAACACCTCGTCAATCCATTTAACCGGCACAATTTCCAGATCAGACTTGATATTTTCGGGAATTTCCTTTAGATCTTTTTCATTTTCGCTGGGTATGATGACGGTTTTAATGCCACCCCTATGTGCAGCAAGCAGCTTTTCTTTCAACCCGCCAATTGCCAACACCTGCCCTCTTAAGGTTATTTCACCCGTCATCGCGACATCCGAACGCACCGGAATTCCTGTAAATGATGAAACCATCGCCGTACACATAGCTATACCAGCACTAGGACCATCCTTAGGGGTCGCACCTTCAGGCACATGGATGTGGATATCATGCGTCTCATGAAACGCCTCATCAATGTAATAACCACTTGCACGACTCCTCACGACAGTCATGGCGGCCTGGATTGATTCCAGCATCACATCGCCGAGCTTACCCGTTCTGACAACCTTACCCTTACCTTTGACGGCAACACACTCAATGGTTAACAGCTCGCCTCCCACCTGCGTCCAGGCTAATCCCGTTACCTGTCCGACACGATCCTGCTCATCCGCAACACCAAAACTGAATTTGCGCACACCGAGATAGGCCTCAAGCGTATCACTATTAACAGCTACTGCGCTCAGCTGCTTATCCTCAAGCACCTGTTTGACGACCTTTCTGCAGATCTTAGCAATCTCCCGCTCAAGACTTCTAACCCCTGCCTCACGCGTGTAATAACGAACAATATCCCTGATAGCACCTTCAGAAACATCCAATTCGTTGGCCTTTAACCCGTTATCTTCAATTTGCTTGGGCAACAGATAGCGCTGAGCAATATTCAGCTTTTCATCTTCGGTATAACCCGGTATACGGATGATTTCCATTCTATCTAATAACGCAGGCGGTATATTCATAGAGTTGGATGTGCACACAAACATCACATCCGACAAATCATAATCAACTTCGAGATAATGATCATTAAAGGTATGATTCTGCGCCGGATCCAACACCTCAAGCAGTGCTGAGGCAGGGTCTCCGCGATGATCCATACCCAGCTTATCTATTTCATCCAGAAGAAACAGTGGGTTTTTCACCTTAACCTTGGCTAACTTCTGCAGCAATTTTCCTGGCATTGAACCAATATACGTACGGCGATGACCTCTAATTTCCGCTTCATCCCGCAAGCCACCTAACGCAATCCGTGTATATTTTCGATTGGTGGCTTTGGCAATGGATTGGCCAAGCGATGTTTTACCCACACCCGGCGGACCTACCAGACACAATACCGGACCTTTAATTTTTTTAACCCGGCTTTGTACCGCCAGATATTCGATAATTCTGTCTTTGATTTCATCCAGGCCATAATGATCATCATCAAGAATTTCACGTGCTTTGACGATATCATGACGAACCTTACTTCTTTTCTTCCAGGGCAAACTGACGATCCAGTCAATATAACTTCTGACAACAGACGCCTCGGAAGACATTGGGGACATCATCTTGAGCTTTTTAAGTTCACCTTCAGCCTTTTTCTGCGCTTCTTCGCTTAAGCCAGCCGTTTTTATTTTATTTTCAAGCTCTTCAAATTCATTTCCATTCTCATTGATCGCGCCCATTTCCTTCTGAATGGCTTTCATTTGCTCATTCAGGTAGTACTCACGCTGACTTTTCTCCATCTGTTTTTTGACGCGACCACGAATGCGCTTTTCGACCTGAATCAAATCAAGTTCACCTTCAATGACAGCCAGCAACATTTCAGCGCGCTGCGCAACATTGAACTCTTCCAGCACATCTTGCTTATCCGCTATTTTAAGCTCCAGGTGCGCGGCAACTGTATCAATCAAACGCACCGGATCCTGAATACTACTCAGCGACTGAACAATTTCATTGGGGACTTTCTTGCTTAATTTGCTCAACTTTTCAAATTGCGACAACAATGTTTGAACCAGCTCTTGCAGTTCACGAGCAGAAGGTAATTCTTCATCAATTCGACTGACATCTACAGATAAATATGCACCTGAATTTATCTTATTAATGGCAACTCTGGACTCACCCTCTATAAGCACCTTAACAGTACCGTCAGGCAATTTTAACATCTGAAGAATGTTTGCCATGGTCCCCACATTGTAGAGTTCATCAATACTGGGATCATCATGAACAGCATTTTTCTGGGTTAACAGAACCAACCTTTTTTCTTTGGCCATGGCTGCTTCGAGAGCCAGAATGGACTTTTCACGACCGACAAACAGGGGGATAACCATGTTTGGAAAAACAACTACATCTCTTAAGGGTAAGAGAGGGATTGAAGATTTGGCCGCTTGCTTATCTTTAGCATGCACAGACTCAGCTTCACTCATTACACTTTTGTCTTCATTTTTCTCTGTCATATCCGCCTCTCCAACAAAAAATACTATGCACTATATTGGGGTAAGTTTTAACAATACAAGCCACTAAAACATTAAGGGCAAAAAAAAGCCATGAATAATTCACTCATAGCTTTTTTAATCGGGAACACGTGTGCCCGCTGTCAGATTGATGAAAATTATTTTTCTGGCAGTGCTTTCGCCGCCTTTTCATTATTTTCATAAATTTTGATTGGTTCCGATTCACCATTAATACAGGCTTCATCGATGACAATTTTGCTCACACCCTTATCTGAAGGAATATGGTACATGGTATCCAGTAAGACATTCTCCAGAATGGAACGCAAACCTCGCGCCCCTGTTTTTCGCTCCATCGCCTTTTTAGCCACTGCACGCAGAGCTTCGTCGCGGAAATCGATTTCAACACCTTCCATCTCGAACAATTTTTGATACTGTTTCGACAGAGAGTTTTTAGGTTCTGTGAGAATCTGCATAAGCGCAGCTTCATCCAGTTCATTCAGGGTTGCAATCACCGGCAACCTGCCCACGAACTCGGGAATCAGACCATACTTGACCAAATCTTCGGTTTCGACGTCTTTCAGGGTATCGCCAACCTTACGCCCTTTATCTTTGCTCTTAACTGTTGCACCAAACCCAATGCCGCTCTTTTCAGAACGATCACTGATGACTTTATCAAGGCCTGCAAATGCACCACCACAGATAAACAGCATGTTTCGCGTATCCACCTGCAGAAACTCTTGTTGAGGATGTTTTCGTCCACCCTGAGGTGGCACGGAAGCAACCGTACCCTCAATTAATTTCAACAAGGCCTGCTGCACACCTTCACCCGAAACATCGCGTGTGATAGATGGATTGTCTGATTTACGGGAGATTTTATCGATCTCATCAATGTAAACAATACCACGCTGGGCTTTTTCAACATCGTAATCACATTTCTGCAACAGCTTCTGAATGATGTTTTCAACATCTTCACCCACGTAACCGGCTTCCGTCAGCGTAGTAGCATCTGCGATGGTGAAAGGCACATTCAATAAACGCGCAAGCGTTTCAGCCAACAACGTTTTACCGCTACCGGTTGGACCGATCAACAAAATATTGCTTTTTCCCAGCTCAACATCGGATTTCGGAGATTCGTATTTTAAGCGCTTGTAATGATTATAAACCGCAACAGACAGCACGACTTTGGCGCGCTCCTGACCTATCACATAATCATCCAGAGTTGCTTTGATTTCTTGCGGAACAGGAAGACGATCACTGTTTTGCTCCGACGAAGCCTCCTGCACCTCTTCTCTGATAATGTCGTTACATAAATCGACACATTCATCGCATATGAAAACTGAAGGCCCGGCTATTAACTTACGAACTTCATGCTGGCTTTTTCCACAAAAAGAGCAGTAAAGCAGCTTTCCGTTATCTCCACTCTTACCGTTTTTATCGTCGGTCATTGGACTTCCTATTACTTTATACAGCTCTCCGGTTAATCCGGAGAGACTTCATCAACTCAAACTACCAGGTACTTTTTATTACTAAGATATTAGCACCTAGTTTACGAGTCAAACACTCAAAGAACAAAAAAATATTCAGCAGAAGCACGAATTTTTAGATTATTTTGTTCTTAACGGGTTTACTCTGGGTTAACACGCTTCTCAAGCACAGAATCTATCAAACCATACTTCACTGCTTCATTGCCATCCATGAAGTTATCACGATCCGTATCCTTGGCAACCTCTTCAATGTTACGACCAGTATGAAACGCCATAATTTTGTTTAATTTATCGCGAATAGTCAGTATTTCACGAGTATGTATTTCAATATCAGACGCTTGCCCCTGATACCCGCCCAAAGGCTGATGTATCATCATTCTGGAATGAGGCAGACAATGCCTTTTTCCTTTAGCACCGCCCGTCAGCAACAACGCCCCCATACTGCAAGCCTGACCAATACATAGTGTTGAAACATCAGGCTTAATGAACTGCATTGTATCATAAATAGACATGCCAGCCGTGACTGAGCCACCCGGTGAATTGATATAAAGATGAATATCTTTATCCGGGTTTTCAGACTCAAGAAACAGCAACTGAGCCACAACCAGGTTAGCCATATGATCTTCCACCTGACCAACCATAAAAATCACACGTTCTTTTAAAAGACGCGAGTATATGTCGAAAGATCGCTCCCCACGGGCAGTTTGCTCAATAACCATGGGTATTAAACCACTATTGGTAATAATCTCTGAACCCTGCTCCATCATTTTCCGGTAATTCATACTCACTCTTTTCCCCTGTCTAACATGGTACATACATCCTCGCGGCGATGCCCTTTAAATGAAAGTAAAGGAACATATCAAAACTTCACCGCAGTGTATAAAGTTATTTTTCATTCTCTTAAATTAAAAACAGCCAGTGAATAACTGGCTGTTTTTAGTGTAGCTGAAAAATTCAAACGCTTCAGAATTTAACGCATGTTTTTTTGATGATTAGGCAGTTGCTTCAGGCTTCACTGCATCCTCATAAGCCATTTTCACTTTTTTCACTTTAGCTTTTGATGACACCAGTTCAACGACAGCATCCTCAAGCACAGCCGCTTCAACCTGAGCACGGTTATCAGGCTGCGAATAAAACTCAACAACCTCTTCAGGGCTCTCATAAGCAGAGGCTAATTCCTGAATTTTCGCATCGACTTTATCAGCATCTGCTTTTAATTCATTACCCTTAACAATCGCGGCAAAGATAAGACCCGTTTTCACTCTGGCTTCCGCCTGATCCTTAAACAACTCAGAAGGCAGCTTGGATGGATCTAATTGCTGGCCACCACCGAATTGACGCACTGCTTCCTGCTTCATGCGGTTAATTTCCTGCTCTACCATTGAGGAAGGCACAACCACCTCGTTCTGCTCACCTAAGGCTTTCACCAGCTGGGTTTTTAATTTGTTTGAAATAGAGTTATTTAACTCACGCTGCATATTTTTAAGTACTTCTGCCTTGAAGTCTTCTTCCGTTTTGCAGTGAACACCGTACTTGCCAAAGAAATCTTCATCCATTTCCGGCAACACAACTTCTTCAACTGCCGTCACTTCTACTTCAAACTTAACAGGCTTTCCAGCCAGAGACTCATTTGAGTAGTCTTCAGGGAAGGTAAGCTCAAGCGTAACGCTCTCACCTGCTTTTGCACCAACGATACCATCTTCAAACCCAGGAATCATCTGACCTGCACCCAGGGTAATTTTCTGATTTTTTCCTGTGCCGCCCTGGAAGGCCTCACCATCCATATAGCCGACAAAATCTATCGTCACCTGATCTTTTTTC
>JBFHPN010000146.1:0-5959 GCA_041592735.1 Oleiphilaceae bacterium
ATTCCGAGCAATCGCCGAGGCAACCGCACGGGTGGCATCCGGTTGCCGGATACTTTGCGCCACTTGCTGGTAGCTGGCGACTTCACCCTGAGGAATTCGCAGCAAGGCCTCCCATACCTGTAACTGAAATTTACTGCCTTTCAGTAAAAGTTTTAAACCGACAGGCGAAGAAGATGCGGATTGAACGGCATCAATGGGTGGAAAAATTTGGGCAATCAGCAAGGCGGTCTTGTCATCCGAGCGTTCGATATGCGCGCGCGGCCATTCAGCATAAAGCGCCTGAATCATAGATTGAGCATGCTCAGCCTCATCATAAAAGGCAAACTGACACACACCACGTTCGGTTTGGGCAATTAAGCACTTACCAAATGGCGAATCATGCAGGCCATAGTTAATCTCTAAACCTGCTCCCCAGTTTTTGTATTCTCCCGGCGTGACACCTTCACAGCTGAGCATTAAATCATGCAAGCGCCCACTGCCGCTCAATCCTATATCTAATGCCGTAGTTAGCAGAGTACTCTTCCTGAGAGACTGTTTGGCGTGTTCTTTGGTCAGGAACTGCAGAAACTTTTTGGGCGAAACACCCACCCATTGACTGAACAGCCTCTGAAAATGTGACTCACTTAAGCCTACAAAGCCTGCCACTTCCTTCAAGCCAGGCTGAGTACTCTGATGCAGCGTGAGGTACTCAATGGCTCGGGCAATTTGTGCATACTGTTTATCTGTTGAGGGCATGTTTGCATCCCAAAGAGCATGTTATAAATTGCCACCAGTTTAAGCCTTCATATCAACAGATTCGACCCGAATCTTGCTAAACACTGGTCATTTTCTTGAGCGCAAATACCTTATCCTTCTGATACCGCTGTATCAGCATTTTCACCAAGAGCGTTTTATTGGGTTCAAAAAACGTTAGCAACTGATCCCGTTTAATCTTCCAGGCGCCAATATCATCCTCACTATAAGTCTTATAACCGACATTACCTGTCGACAATTCCGGGCGAGCACTCAAACTCATGCTTAAGCAATCGGTGGGATTCGGGAATAGTTTCTGAAGCACGGTGACATTGATCAGAAAGCTGCGGTATGCAGAATTGCTTTTATTGGCATGCACCGATTGAATGACCTCTTCATTGACCCGCTGAGTCAAGCCCCTGTCTCGCCGGCCTTCATCATTATTCACATAAAATTCAAGTACGTAATCCGGTACCGGGTGCTGCAAATTATCCTCAACCAATACCACTAGATTCGCGTATTGATCATAATGATCACCGCGCCTGTTTTCGGCTGTATCAACGATTTTTTGTGTCTCGGAAGCCAGGTATTGAATCCACTGCTGATAATCAGCCGGTGCCAGACTTAAGGCCTTCAGGATCAATTCCCAATGCTGCTGTTTTTTGTTACCTCTGCCCCGAACGGTGATGCTACTGTGATCTTCTTGGTCAAGAATGCCAAAGGCGACCGGGTGGCTGATCTTCAAGGCTTTGGGAATCACGTCATCGTTGGATTCAGTGAAATCCAGCAGCAAACTTTTAGCATTCAAGTTGGCAGTCGAAACACGCACCGTACCGTCCGTCCCCGGGCGGTTTGCAATGGATGAAATACCTGAATAACCGGCATTGCCAATCAAGACCGTGCATAAGATAGCATCGGGGTGATAAAAGGTTTTATCGACAAATAAGTCCTGGAATGCCAGATTCCAGGTATAGGGGCTGGCCAGTTCCAGGCCTTTTAGAATCTCGGTGCCGGTTTCGAATAAACGCTCGCCTTTCCAGCCTTTAATCACCCGGCCGATGACGGTACGCCCGGAATGTGCCAGTGGCGAGCCGAAATTCGCAGGGGCCAGCATCAACAATCGATGCACAGGTGCGGTGGTGGGAGTAAAGTATTTGCTTAACCAGTGGCGAATCACCAAGCCGCCTGTGCTGTGCACCAAGACATCGACACTGCGCCGGAGAATCGGTAATTTCTCTTTGATTACCCAGGCTTTATGTAAGGCTTCCACCAGATCATCAAAGGTGATCTGATCATCCAGGCTAATATAATCACCAAGAAAGATATGTTTAATCTCTGCACCAATGCCATCGGGGGCAGGTTTAGAAAGTGCTTTTCCAATATTCTGAAAGGATGATGAATTATCACTCCACCCATGAATAATGACTAACATAGAAAACTCCTTTTAACGTTAACCAACAAGATTGGTCAGCCAGCTCGATTCCGTACGACCTGTACTACATTTAAGGAGATGGATTGCAGAATACTCTCGGGTGATCACAGTTGATTCTGTATTTCACCATTCACTCATGTTCGCTAAAAAAACAGGATAGTTCACCAACCGTACCGTTATTATTCTAAGTTGACGACCCGTCTATAGTTATACTCCTCACTGCTTTTTGTGTCCAGCCACCTTTGATCTGGCTGTGGCCGTAAAAACCCTATTTTACTCCGCCCAGGAGACGTATTTCGTCTATGCTTAGGAGTAACTTTTTTAATTCATTTGTCGAGTGATGGGATGTTTCAGCGATTATTTTCCTGCGTGCTGTTCGTGTGCTTGTTGAGCACATCCTCACTGGCAGCCAGCGCACAGTTGGATCTTCGCGACAAAAACTGGGCGCCCGGCACTATTTTTGACTTGAACACCGAGTGGGATTTCTATTGGCAAGCCTTCCTTGACCCACAGACTCTGAAAGATTCGAGTGCTGAAAAAACACCAGAGCCAACAGTTTTTCCAGAGCCAATAGCGTTTCCAGTGCCCGCGGCCTGGAATAAGCCACCGGCAGGTTATCCCGCTTTCCCAGGTAAAGGCTACGCCAGCTATCATTTGAGGATTCTGGTTCCGCCCGAAATCGATGACTTATTTCTCAGCATTCCGGATATGGCCAGCGCCTATAGGCTCTATAACAACGGCATTCTGATTGCCTCAAATGGCGAAATAGGGCGAGACAAAGCTGAAGAAAAACCGGCCTACCAACCCAAGCAAGTCAGCCTGCAGCCTTTTAAATCAGCAGAAAGTGGCAAGCTGGAGCTGGTCTTACAGACCTCAAACTTTCATTATCAATGGGGTGGGCCCTGGTACCCCTTGCGACTCACAGACAACGCCGGTATTGAGCAATTACGCGAGAAACCGATTATTCAGGCGATGCTATCTGCAACCATTTTAATTGCGGCAAGCCTTTTTGCCTTATTCATGTTTAGTAGTCGCCCAAAGGAAAAGGTGTTGCTTTACTTTAGCCTCTTGTGTTTAGCGATGGGGCTAAGGCGTTTATTAATTGATGAGCGCATCCTGTATTTTTATGTCGGTGATCATTGGCAACTGTTACAAGCGCTGGAGAACCTTTGCACCTATCTCTCCTTCCCTTTATTTATCAGTTATTTTTCCAGGCGCTTTCCAGCAAAACACAGCCAGCTGGCGACCCGCATAAGCTGGTTTATCGCAGCCCCCTTCTGTTTACTCGCCGTCACCACAGAGGTGGATGTTTATACCCGGTTCAATGTGCCGTTCCAGATAATCATTCTGATCTCGCTGCCATATATTTTTTATACCTTTTATCAAGTGATACGAGAAAGACGCTTTGGGGCTTCACTTTTCGGGCTCGGCCTGGTCATTTTCATCGTCACCGTTATTAATGATATTTTGACCTACAGTTATGTGATCAACACTCCGAATCTGGCCCACATAGGCATACTGGCCTTTGTCATTTTTCAGGGAATCGATCTTGCCAAAAGCTATTTGCATAATTTTGAAACGATTGAAGATCTTTCCATTACCTTACAAAGCCAAAATCGCGAACTGATCAAAATAGACAATTTTAAAGACGAATTCCTGGCCACCACCTCGCATGAGCTGCGCACACCGCTGCATGGTATTGCCGGGCTGGCGCGCCATTTGATACACGATAGAACACTGAATCTGGATTCTCAGCAAAAACATAAACTGGAATTGATTGCCTCCAGCACACAGCGCTTGAGCGCGCTGGTCAACGATATACTCGATTTTGAAAGCATCAAGCACGGGCAACTGAAACTCTATAAAAAGCCGGTTGATCTGGACGCATTGAGCCGCTCAGTGATCAGCACACTGAAACCACTGCTGGAAGGACGGGACATAGAATTGAGTGCACGGATCGACGATCAGGCACGCTGGGTGCTGGCAGACGAAAACCGTCTCCAGCAAATTTTGTTCAATCTTCTCGGCAATGCCATCAAGTTTACCGAGGAAGGCTATATTCAGCTGGATAGCCAAATGGCGCCTGAAGCACTGGATCATCCTGATCAGCCCATGGTCTGTATCGAAATTCGCGATACCGGCATGGGTATCTCACCAGACAAACTGGATGTGTTGTTTGAGCCCTTTCAAAGCCAGCGAACAGAGAGTGATAACTATACTTCGGGCAGCGGCCTGGGTTTATCCATCTGTCGACAACTGGTCAGACAACATGGCAGCGATCTGCAGATAGACAGCCAAGCCGGAAACGGTACGCGAATTTACTTTACACTACCCTTGGTGGAGGTCGCCCATCAACCGGAACCCATGACTCCATCCGCATTTGAAGACCATATTGGCCCTGCTCAGCCTGCAGCTTCTGCAACAGATCCACGCTTAGCAAACACTCAGAAACCGGTTAATAGACCTCAACATGACCCTGTGATGCTAGTTGATGGGGCGCTGGTGTTTGTTGTCGATGATGATGAAGTGAACCGCGAACTGGTCAGATCCCAACTGGAACAGGCTGACTACGTGGTTGAATGTTTCGGCGGAGGCCATGCGCTGCTGGACAGGCTGGAAAGCCGCCTGCCTGACCTTATTCTGCTCGACCTGATGATGCCGATGATCGGGGGCTTGGAGGTCTGCCAACGAATACGCCAGCATCACGACAGTTACGAGCTGCCTATTATGATGCTCACCGCCCGTTACCAGGTCAGCGATATCGTCGACTGCCTGAGTGCGGGTGCCAATGACTATCTGATCAAGCCCTATCATGAGCAAGAACTGCTGGCTCGTGTATATAGCCAGCTTAAAGCACGACATTTCTGGATCAGCCATCAGGAAAATCAAGTCCTGAAACAGGAAATAGACCAGCGTAAGCAGCTGCAGGCCGAACTCGCCCTGGCGAATCAGCGTTTGCTTCAGGCCTTAGATATTGCGGATGAAAGCATCCTGCTACTTAACCAGCAATTTGCGATCATCTATGCCAATGAAGCCGCCGCGAATCTCTACCAGGTGACGACAAGCGCATTATTGCAACGCTCCATTGATGAGGTATTCAGTGAGGATACCTATCAACAACTTGTTGCGCTTAGCACCTCAACAGACACTGAAAAAACCCTTACTTGCTTTGATCAGCAAGTATCAAAACAGTTAAAGCTAACGCTTCATCCCTTCCAGGAAAATAATGAACAGTATTATGCCCTGGTAATTTCTCAGGCAACGGATTCTGAATGCACCGCTTCCGCGCATGATAAACCCGCCAACCTGCTGAAAGAGCTGACAGATGAACTAGCGCGCAGCCGACAGAAAATTGATCAGATCGAACACGCGCTCAAACACGTGGTTTCTCTGCCTCAGCAAACTCAAACAGAAGCGCTCGCAACTGATAACAACACGCAACCACTCATCGCCAATAACACGACAGAAGAACCAAGTTCACAACGCTATCGAAGAGAATTATTAGTAAAGGTTTTGCGGGAATCTCTTATGTTATGGGAGACCCATACCCACAAAAGCAAAGCCGATCTCGCCGAAGCCAGCCGTTGCTGGCGCGTCTACCTGGATGGCACCACCGCCAAGACACGTACGCTCGACCGCTATCTGAGTGAGCGCACTCTCCCAGAAAAACCTCGTTGGCAATTGGTAGTACGCACCGCGAAATATGTAATGGATCACGTCACACTGTCTTCGGAAGAAAACGAGAAATTAGAGCAAATGATTGATGCCTTGGATCAGGCTTTTGCTTGATCTGCC
>JBFHPN010000147.1:0-5944 GCA_041592735.1 Oleiphilaceae bacterium
GATTTTGGAGGAGGGCGAAGTAGGCAGATACAATTGCCGCTTACACCTGAGTACATAGGCTATACCGATGCAGGCTTGATGAGTGGCTTTTTCCACGCCGATAAACCAGCCATTGAAGCCATTGACGAAAGCACCTTTAAATACCATGTGGATTTTGATGCCCTGACTATTTCTGAAAGCACTGGTGCGCTATGTGTATCGCGACCGACCAATCCTACCGGTAACGTTATCAGTGATAATGAAATGGAGCGCCTTAACCGGTTGGCTCTGGACAAGGGCATTCCTTTGATCATTGACGGTGCTTACGGCACTCCTTTTCCACACCTTATTTTTTCAGATGCGCGCCCCATTTGGAATGAGAATATTATCTTGTGTCTAAGTCTTTCAAAGTTTGGGCTACCTGCCGCGAGGACGGGTATTATTATCGCCAGAGAAGAGATTATTCGTGCCGTTTCCAGCATGAATGCCATTCTGAATCTGGCTACTGGCAGCTTCGGCAGCTTGCTCGCGATTGACTTGATCAAGTCTAAAGATATTCTTCGTATGAGCCACCAGATAGTAAGGCCTTTCTATGAAAGCAAAGCAGAGCGTGCCGGCCATTATCTGCTCAATAAGTTACAAGGCTTACCGGTTAAATTGCATAAAATCGAGGGCGCCATGTTCCTATGGCTTTGGCTGAAGGGCTGCCCGATACCTAATTATGTGCTCTATGAAAGAATTAAACAGAAGGGCGTCTTAATTGTGTCAGGCCATCATTTCTTTCCAGGTATTGATCAGCCCGAAACATGGCGGCATACCCAAGAGTGCATCAGAATCACCTATTCGCAGGATCAGGATGTTGTATTTAAGGGCTTAACGATTATTGCTTCTGAAATACATAAAGCGTATCAAGAATAAGGCGACCTTACTTTCTAAGTATTTTCACCTGACGTTAAAACGAGCTATAGCGCTTTCTGTACTGCAAAGGGGAGAGGCCATGCCAGGTTTTAAAAGCTCGGGTAAAGGTGCTTTGTTCACTGTAGCCTAATAGCAGTGCTATTTCCGCTAGCGTAAGCTTGGCTTCTCCCAGATATTTTATCGCCATGGACTTTCTTATTTCTTTCAATACATCTCTGTAGAGCCTGTGTTTTTCATGCAAACGTCGGTGCAGGGTGCGTTCAGATAACCCCATTTTTTTGGCAACACAATTCGCTTCTGAAAAACCCTCATGAAGTGAGCGCATAATCGTATCTCTCAGTGTGACCATGAAGTTATCCGTTTCGGGTATATGCTTAAGCAATTCCTCAGCTTGCTGACCCAAAATGGCGTGCAAGGTAGTATCTTGATGCGGGATGTGTGTCTCTAATAACGTGCTGTCAAAAGACAAAGAAAGGATGGGCTGACACTGTTTTACGTCACAACCAAAAAAAGCGCAATAGAGGGGGATTTCCGCATAAGGTATTGCCTGGGTAAAGCAGACCTCAGAAAGTGTAAAAGAGGCAGGCGCTACTAATTCTCGTAAGATTTTGACCATGGCACTGAGCAGTAAGGAATCTGATAGCTGGCTGGAGTAACCTAAATCGGGTGGCCAAATAAGGCTCACAATTGATTTATCTTTGAAAACCAACTCAGCTTTACTTCCAGCATAAATCAATGCCTGGTAACGTTTAAAGCATTTTAATGCATCATCTATGTTGCGGCTTGTCTTGAATAAATACCCTAACACGCCGCAATCCTGAACACTTATAGAGCTACCTATAGTGATACCTAAAGCCGGCGTGTTATCCAGGCTACTGAGGTGCTCGAGCAAACCCCACCATTGTTCATATGACACATTTTGGCGGTGTTTAAAAGCTTCTATTTCCTTTATAAAAGGAGATAAATGTGTAGCGGAATTTGACTGAGTTATGTATTTGTTCAGATAGGTAATCACATCGCGTGTGATGAGATAATCATTCAACATGGCAATAGTCTAAGTGCTTATATGGCGTAGATTGCAAAATAATAGTGTGTTTATGGCAATAATAAACGTAGCGACAGGAATAAACTATCAAAAATTAAGTTTATTGTCGGAGACGCACAATGGAAGACCTGTTACATGCTATCACTTTTATTATTTCAGCAGGGGTAATTTTTCTGGGTATCATTCTTGCTGAAGCCTATTACTGGAAAAGTAAGGGGAGGCATGATGCCTATGACTTTAAAGAAACTCTGACGAATATGGCAACGGGAGGTTTATATAAAATTATCGATGGTATTGCCATCGCTTTATTTATTCAGTTTTTTTATGACTATGTCAGAGCCTTTGGCTTTGGTTATCAGGCTGAGCATGGCATTTTAAGTTTCATTTTTTTATTTTTAGCGACTGATTTTTTCTTTTATTGGTACCATTTGGCGATGCATAAAATCAGATGGTTCTGGTCTATTCATGTCACCCATCATTCATCAAGAAGAATGAATTTCTCAACGGCGTTACGACAGAATTTTTTACTGGACCTTAACTTTGGCTGGGTACTTTGGTGGATTCCTCTGGCGGTGATCGGCTTCGAAAAAAACTGGGCATTAATTGCGATTGAGCTTAGTCTGGTGTATCAGTTTTTTTTACATACAGAACTTGTAGGCCGTTTGGGTAAGCTGGAATGGGTTTTAAATACGCCTGCGCATCATCGCGTTCATCATGGTTGCCTCCCTGATCAGATAGATCGCAATTTTGGCGGTACACTGATTATATGGGATAGATTATTTGGTACCTTTGCGGATCAGCCAAAGTCATTTATAACAGTGGGTACAAAAAAGATTGCAGATATACGTTATGGTCTTACGAACCGTCAGCCAGAGACGCTTAACCCTTTACGTTTAAATCTCGATGAATTTTTTCAAATGTTTAAGGAGGTGCTGCGCTATCGTGATTTGCGTATTTTCTATAAGTCGCCTGAGTACGTTAATAAATATACTCAGGCAGGGCAGAGAACTGCAGCGATGCAAGATGTGCCTAAAGAGCCTGCTGGCAATTTAAGGCCGGGCCATGAAGTTTAGGGTGTTACGTTTTTATCGCTAGTAATATGTAATCCGCATTCTTTTTGAGTGGCTTCTTCCCACCACCATCGTCCTTCGCGCTCATGCTGGTTGGGAAGAACTGGCCGGGTACAGGGTTCGCAACCTATGCTGATATAACCTTTCTCATGGAGTTTATTGTAAGGGCATTCTGATAAACGGATGTAATCCCACACCTCTTTGGAACTCCAGTTTGCAAGCGGGTTGAATTTGATGAGTTTTCGCTGATCATTGGAATTGCCATGATCAATTTCTATTACCGCGACAGAAGAACGCGTGCTGGGGCTTTGATCTTTGCGCTGCCCGGATATCCAGGCATCCAGCGTGGCCAGTTTTCGTTTTAATGGCTCCACTTTTCGAATTGCGCAGCATTCCTTATGTCCATCTTCTAAGAAACTGAATAAACCTTTTTGTTTAACAAATGCCTCTAACGCTTTTGTATCGGGTGCCATGAAGTCGATATCAATTTTATAATGTTTACGTACTTGTTCCATAAAGGCATACGTTTCTGCATGCAAACGTCCGGTATCCAGAGAAAATACCTGTAAAGGTTGTGCTAATTTATGACCCAGCTCGATTAATGCGACATCTTCTGCGCCGCTGAACGAAACGGCGATATTTTTAAAATTTGCTAAAGCAAATTTTAAAATTTCACGTGGTGTTTGTTTCATCAACTGAGCATTGAGTTCAGCGATGGATGAATCGGTAAGGTGTGTAGGGTCAGAAAAATCAATGGTCATACCAGGCGCTCTTAGGTAGCGAGTTAAGTCTATGTCAACGAAATTTTATTGCGACATACATTTTAGTGGGGGAATTCTATCTTATGCTGGCGATTATGCAAAATTGAGGATGAAGCTAGCCTGATATTGATGTGCAGGCAGAGAATGTGTCATCTAATATTAGGCAATAGCGGAGTATTTAGATAGAATGCACATCGTTCATTGTCAGCACTTTTTATGAAGAGTATTACGCTGGACTATTCACTTAATTTTGTTCAACTTGAATGACGGAGCACCATCGTGGAATTAGTTTGTCTTGATTTAGAGGGAGTTTTGATCCCGGAAATATGGATAGCCTTTGCTGAAAAAACAGGCATTGAAGCCTTAAAAGCAACCACGCGTGATATTCCAGATTATGATGTGTTGATGAAACAGCGTTTAGCCATACTTGAACAGCATGGTTTCGGGCTGAATGAAATTCAGGCTGTCATTTCTGAACTAGATCCACTGCCAGGGGCCAAAGCGTTTCTGGATTGGCTGGCCCCCAGGTTTCAGGTCATCATTTTATCTGACACCTTCTATGAATTTGCCATGCCGCTGATGGCTAAGCTGGGTTTTCCAACCCTGTTTTGCCATAAACTTGAAGTAGATTCAGACGGCAAAATCACCAACTATTTATTGCGTCAAAAAGACCCTAAACGTCAGTCTGTGCGTGCATTTCAATTATTGAATTATCGTGTCATTGCTGCTGGTGACTCTTACAACGACACCACTATGTTAAAGCAGGCTGAAGCCGGAATCCTGTTTAAAGCGCCTGAAAACGTTATTAATGAATTCCCTCAATTTCCGGCAGTTCATGAATACGATGAATTGAAGCAGGAAATTCTTAAAGCCAGTTTGACTCAAACGGCTTGATACGCACTTACTATTTTCATCCAAATGAAAGGAACCTTAATGAACGCGCATAATCCTGAGTCAAACTCATTTGAAGATGAATCTAAAGGTAATGATCAAACCAATACGGCACCGCTAAAAGGTGAACGTATACAAAAACTCTTAGCTCAAATGGGAATTGCCTCACGGCGTGAAGCAGAAAAAATGATTACCGAAGGGCGCGTCAAAATAAATGATGCACCGGCAATGCTTGGAGATCGTGCACTCTACAAAGATAAAGTAACCGTAGATGGCAAGTTGATAAAAATTGAGCCTCGCTCCTATGATGATTATCGCGTCATTGTTTACAGCAAGCCTGAAGGTGTTATTTGTTCTCAGTCGGATCCGGAAGGTCGTCCTACTGTGTTTGATCATTTGCCAAAACTTAAAAATCAACGCTGGATCTCTGTCGGTCGTTTAGATATCAATACCTCCGGTTTGCTCATCCTGACAACAGATGGCGAGTTAGCCAATCGCCTTATGCATCCTTCTTATGAAATAGATCGTGAATATGCTGTACGAGTGCATGGCGATGTAGATGAAGCGATGCTTAATCGCCTGAAGGAAGGCGTGTTATTAGAAGATGGCATGGCCAAATTTACCGATGTTCAGGAATTTGGCGGTGAAGGTAAGAATAAGTGGTTCCATGCTGTGGTGATGGAAGGTAGAAATAGAGAAGTAAGACGCCTGTGGGAATCTCAGGACGTTCAGGTTAGTCGCCTGAAGCGTGTGCGTTATGGCTGTATTTTTTTACCGAGCCGCCTTAAGGTCGGTGCCTGGGAGGAGCTAACCACGAAAGACATTAATGAATTGCGATCTTTAGTGAATCTTCCGCCTATTCGCCCCAAAAAGCTCAAAAATATACAAACCAGATTAGAAGATAAACGTGCTAAATCAAAAGCGATTAATAAAAGCATAAAACAAGGCAAGAGCATCCAGAGAGGCAAGCCAAGAAATCGTTAGATCGATCTGTGGCGGCTTGTTAAACAGCGATGTCGCAGAAATGATTTAAGGGGCATCGTTTTTTCAATCCATTCCTCGATAAAGGACAGTCTCGGTAGTAATTTAAGTCATTATTTTTAGAGGCAGTCGGACGTTATCCTGTCTATAATAATTTGATTCCGAGCAACTTTATCTTGAGTCATCATCATTTTGTTGAAAAACTTCGACGACGCGTCGAAAGGCGCCACGCTTAAACTTGAGCATCATCGCTCCAGCATTTGGATAGTACCTATTATCCTGGCTTGTATTCTCACCCC
>JBFHPN010000148.1:0-5906 GCA_041592735.1 Oleiphilaceae bacterium
GACCCGCAAAGGCTTGCTATGTAATACCTTCGGCTGAATGTTGAACATTGGCCTGCCTGGGCTATGGCCAGGCGGATAAAAAACCTGCGTGACCGCGGGTATTAAAATGTGATACCAGGAGTGGCGTATAGTGCAATGATCGTCGTTATGCTTGTTAAAAAGTATTGATAGGTGCAATCTTCGCTTCGTTATACACGAACACGTAAATTATTCACGAATACACAACGAACGGAGAATAGATATGAACGATCAAATCCTGAGTAATTCCAGCGGCTGGTTATTTTTTGTGAAAGCCTCTTTTGCCATAGCGTTATGCGCCATGTTGGGTGGAATTCTGTTCAGCCCGATTGAATTTATAGTGAAAGCCTATTTTGGCTTGTGCTCCCTCTTTCTGGTCAGTAGCACGATTACCTTATCGAAAAGTATGCGTGATCAGCATGAAAGCGAGCGCATCATGAACAAAATTGCAGAAGCCAAAACCCAACAGTTAATTAAACAATACGCGGAGTAAGATCATGAGCTTATATCACAAGTTAAAGTTGTTGTTGCGTGCATCTGCAGAACAACCTGCCAGATCATTAGTGGCACAAAACGATATCAAGATTTTCGAACAGGAACTCATCGAGATTGAACGCGCAGTGAAAACAGCCAAATTACACTTGGCGAATGTTAAGGTGGAAGCAAAGATGCTGAACACATCCATCACCGAATTAGCCGACAAACTCATGCTTCGGGAACAGCAGACGCTGGAAGCAATGGATAAAGATCCAGAGCTGGCGCATGAGTTGGCGACGCAGATTGCTGAAGATGAAATGCTACTGCGTGATCAGCAGCATCAGCTCAGACAGCTCACTAAAATGGAAACCAAATTGACAGAAAATCTGAAAAAGGCAGTCCGGGCACTGCAGGGACATTACCGGCAGCTACAGATTCTGAAGGCAAGTCAGCATGGTCTTGCAGGTGGGCAGCTTGTTAGCACTTCGTCACAAGGCCTGAATAGTATCTTAAGAGATGTAAATGATTCCTTGGCTGCGATTCAAAACCGACAAGCAAGAGCCGGTTATCTGGATGAGGCTGAAGCAGAGGTTGAACATCATTTATCCGGTAATGCCATTGATCAAAGATTGGAAGCTTCGGGTATACGAACAGGTAAGCATGATGCATTGGCGGTGCTGGATCGGCTCAATACAAAAAAGGCAGCGTTAGCCCTCTGACTATCATTTCCTCCCCTATTATTAGGGGGGGAATGATTCTGTTTCTTATCGGTACACACGAACTGTTACTTTGCATTCCTACGCATAAACTCAATCATCCATTTGCCTATCAACGCGTCATCAATATCCTGAGTGAGCGAGGCCATGCCTTGTTCATAAGTTTCTTTACCAATACAGGTTTGGCGACGATGCAGCAGGCGTTGCAGATATTCGGGTGTAAACTCAGGATGGCCTTGAACCGTGAATACCTGTTCAGGGATGATAAAACCGGCGTAACGGCAAAAGTCACTGCTTAATAAACATGCTGCGCCAGGCGGTAATTCAACAACCTGATCCTGATGGCTGTATAGCAGGTTGATCTCTTGCTGAGGCGTTTTCAGCCATGTCGGGCGGTACATTAATTGCGATGTATGTACGCCAATTCCCCAGCCATCCGAGTGCTTAATGGCTTTACCCCCCAGGGTGTGCGCCAGTAACTGATGCCCAAAGCACACGCCCAGCAATGTTTGCTTTTCTGTAAAAGCCGATTTTATCCAGTTTTGCAGCTCGGTAATCCAGGGGTAATGATCATAAACGCCGGCTTTTGAACCGGTTATTAGCCAGGCATCACAGGCTGTGAGATCTGAAGGAAGTTCGCCTTTCTGAACATCGTAATAACGAAAATGCATGGTGGCGTCGAGTGCGCTGAAAAAACGGGCGAACATATGCCCGTAGGACTGGTAGTCCTGAATCAGGTCGGTATAGAGGGTGTCGGTTTCCAATAAGCCCAGGGTGATCATGTTTACTGCTCGTTGGTGGGTGGCTGGCAGGGATAAATTACACAAACCAAAGCCAAATGTGAAGGATGCTAACAAAACTCAGCGGATATCGCCTAAGGGATTTTGTCGATAAAACTGCGCCAGTAAACGATATACCTGCGGTAAGTGGGTGTGCAGGTTCTCGGGTGCTTCAAAAAAAGTTTCACTGCATACAGCGAAGAATTCTGCCGGGCTGGTAAGCGCATAGCCATCGATAGGCAAGGGGTGGTGATGCTGGTGCTCGTGTTGGAGCTGCTGCCAGGCTTGAGTGAATACATCATGCCATTCTCCCGGGCGCATATCAGGGTGCAAGGGCGGTGCGCCATTAGCACCTTCGCGCAGCATATCGAGTTTATGTGCCATTTCATGAATCACGACATTGGCTGCCATGCCATGATGTGACGCGGCCCCCGACTCACAGATAGCAGACCAGGCCAGAATCACCGGCCCCTGATGCCAGGCCTCACCACTCAGGATAGAGGCGCTTGAATGAACTACGCCATCGTCGCTTTGGGTGTTATGTCTGGTAATGAAATCCGTTTCATAGAGGATCACTGAATACCAATGATCATACCAATCAAGGCCGAGATGCAGCACTGGCACACAGGCCATCGTTGCCAGTTTCAGGCACATGCGGGTATCAAATTGAAAACCGCTGCCACTGGCAATTTCTTTTCGCGCCAGAAAGCGAAAACTCATTTCGCGTAAGGTGTCCCGTTCCTGCCCTTGGTAGCGCTGCATAACTGGCCAGTCTGCAATGGCGGCTTCCCACTGTGAAGCGGTAAAGCCCTGCTTTTTAATGCGCCGGTTTTCCAAAATCCCTTGAATAAATTTAAGCATAGTGACCTGGCATCAGGAATAGGTGGGAAGGCAAAGAGGCTTAGTATACGCTTGTCGGGTGTGTCTTTTGATACGAAAATATGAAAAAGAATGCTGAGCATTCAGAAAGTATGGCGACGACTGTACAAATAATGTGCTAATCTTGTCGCGCTTTCTTAGAGGAGGTAAACGATGAAGAAAAAGCACCTGCCGCACGATCACGAGCGCGGCACCATTAAGGACAATGCCTTAAAAGCATTGGTGACCAGCAAACTCTTTACCAGCCGGGTGGTAAAAGCCAAAAAAGGTAAAGGGGCATATCAACGAAAAAGGCGTAATTCTGATGATTACGCCTTTTTTTATGCGCTCACTTAATGAAACTTATGTTAATGGAACTTATGGCGTCACGATATTAAAGGTTCCTTCCGGTCTGTCGATCATGCGGAAAAACTTAAGCAGGTCCAGTTTGCTCCCATCAACGCGCAAATCATCATTAAATAATACATCTTCCAGGCTGGCTTCGCCGGTAATCATTTTTACGAATAACGCTCTGGTCACTGAAAGGGATGCATCGGCACTGGTTTCTGGTGACACTTCATCATGATGCAATACACTGTTATTCAGGCTTAGGCGGTATGTTTTGCCGAGATCGCTAAAACTGACGTTTATTGCCAGTGTCTCACCCTCAGCTTTACTCGCATCCAGGTTGGCAGCCATGTTATCGAAGAATAAGTCTACGGGCGTTTTTAATAGAACCTCTTTCATGACGATAGGATTAATGCCTGTTTCGGGTCCGCCGTGGCGAAGTTCATAGGCACCGGAAAGATAAAAATCACGCCAGGGGGCAGATTCAGCCTGGTAGCCTAACTGGTCGTATACTTTAGCGAGCAAGGCTTTTGCTTGCGCATGCCCAGGCTCTGCGAACACCGCATGATTCAGTAATTCGGCCAACCAGCGATAGCGGCGTATCCCTTCATTTAGGGGAAATGAATCGGCCTCTTCAAAGGCCTTTTGTGCATGCGTCACGACCGCATTCACACCGCCCATTAAGGCAATATATTCTTTGGCGACTTCGGTTTCGGGTAAGGGATTCAACTTGGCAGGATTCGCAGTAAACCAGCCCAGATAGTTCTGATAAACGGCTTTAACGTTGTGGCTCAGGGTGCCGTAATAGCCCTGATTATGGAAATCGGTGTTCAGACTCGCAGGCATTTTCAAGGTTTCGGCGATCTCTGTTGGTGTCGCGCCGCGATTCAATCCTCGTAATGTCTGGTCATGAATGAACTTGTAGGTATCGCGTTGCTTGCTCAGAAAATCCTGAATAGCGTCGTTTCCCCATAGCGGCCAATGATGGCTGGCAAAGTAGATTTCAGCGTCGGCAAAACGCTTGCGCGCCTCTTCGATATAACTGCTCCACAGCTTCGCATCACGAACTTTGGCACCCCGGAGCGTATAGAGGTTATGCATGTTGTTGCTGACTAATTCTGCGCCACAAAAGGCTTTCAGATCGGGTAGGTAGAAGGTGAACTCCGCCGGCGCTTCAGAGCCGGACACGGTTTGGAATATGAGCCGTAGCCCGTCAATGGTGAGCTCGGTATCGGTTTCTGTAATCAGATCGGTCGGGCTTGCTATGCCAAAGCTTCCCCAGGCCGGTGCTTTACCCAGGCCGGTATCTATATGCCCACGATCATTTTTTGCCAGTGCTTTGCCGTACATATACATGGCACGGCGACTCATGGCGGTTCCTGCCAGAACATTTTCACTGGTCGCTTCTTCTTCGAAACCGGCCGGTGCAATAATTCTTAAAGCGTCATTTTCCTCTTTAGAGAGGTGCTGCAGAATGCCTTGAACGCCGCCAAAATGATCCATATGACTATGGGTGAACAGAATGGCCTTAAGGGGTTTCTTGCCCAAGTGTTGTCGGGCAAAGGTAAAGGCCTTGCTGGCCGTTTCAAGTGTGGTGAGGGGGTCAACAATAATCCAGCCCTCATTGGTTTCGATAATACTCATATTGGCCAGATCGAAGCCTCTTAGCTGATAGATTCCTTCACTGACTTTGAATAAGCCATGAATATTATTCAGTGCTGCCTGACGCCATAAACTGGGGTTCACGGAGTGCGGCGCATGCTGGCCTTTACTGTCAATAAAGTCATACTCAGACATATCCCAGATGCGATCGCCTTTGTCATTGCTGATACGTAATTGCGGGGCCTGGGCAATCAGCCCGCGGCGGGCATTCTCAAAGTCCTGAGTATTGGCAAAGGGCCGCTGTGTGAGTACATCTTGATTAGCGAGAATGGTTAAACGAGTTGGCGCGGTATGGCCCTGAGGGTTCGCATCGCTTGCCAGCGGCAGGGTATTGTCGCACCCGCTCACGAGTATGCAGTTGGCCAGCAATAAGCACATGACTGTTTTGGATGTGTAAGTTTTTAAAGACGCAAAATGCTTTGGTGTGAAATGAATATGTGTTGTCATAAAAAGCCTGCACAGATAAGTAGGAAATCACATTGCTATAGACTAGAGCCTTAGCCGGATAAAAACAGGTTTTAAGAGGACATTAAATGGTTTTGAAAGGCCAGATTGATTCGCCCGGCGATCTATATAGTTGTCGATCTATAAAGCTGATGCCCTAAATAGATGATGCTCTATATACAGAAGGGCTGAGATGCATATGGCGGAAAAAAGCCTTGGAGAAAGCGCTTGAATCTGAAAATCCTGCTCGTAAGGCTATATCGGTCATGCTCAGGTTTGTGTGGCGTAAATAGTGTTGGGCCAGTTCCATTCTTGCAAGTTGCAGTTGTTGACGGTAATGGGTGCCTTCCAGTTGCAATCGGCGCCTGAGGCTGCGTGGCGAGAGCTGAAAATATTCCGCGACTTGTTCAATACGGGGTTCATTTTTCTCAAGTTGTGACAATACATAGTGTTTTACTTGTGATGAAAATGAGTTGTTTTGAAGTGTCGCTAAATAATCTTTGACCAGGGACTCATGAAAAGAGGCAATCACCTGATTGCCCAAATAGCTTTCGCTCTTGAGTGCACTGCGTTTTACCCAAAGGCAATTGGTTTGTTGGCCAAA
>JBFHPN010000149.1:0-5901 GCA_041592735.1 Oleiphilaceae bacterium
AAGTTCTTTTTCAATTGTTCTAACGACTCGCTAGCTTCCCAAAAGCTTGGCAATGTGCCACCAGGCTGACCTTGAGGCTCATCCAATAAGCCTTCATCATAACGTTGCAGCCATAAAAAGGTTTGAGTGTAACGGCTAACAATTTCGACCAGACCTCTGCCTGTTTCGGTAAGCAAATCCGGGCTCGCCGCAGCTTTGCGTATTAAACTTAATGCGGCCTCAAGTTCTTCCGCATTCTGCTCAAAGCGTTGCTGATTTAACGTGTAACCCTGAGTCAGATGCTGGTTAAGTAACTTGGTCGCCCACTGACGGAACTGAACGCCCTGTTGTGACTTTACGCGGTAGCCAATAGAGATAATTACATCTAAATTAAAATATTCAACCTGGTAAATTTTGCCATCTGCTGCAGTTGTTGCATTTTTTGCAACAACTGCAGAACGAGATAATTCCCCATCTTTGAATACATTATTCACATGTCTAGAGATGGTAGACTTATCTCTTCCAAATAATAGACTCATTTGATCAAGACTTAGCCAAACGGTCTCTTTTTCTAGCTGGACCCGTATGTCTCCATTGGCACTTTCAAAAATTACTATTTCACTCATAAAACACTCCTTGTTTTATTTTCTGAGCTGGTTGATTGATATTGATACAAATTGATTTTCGAGCATTAAGAAACTCAACATTATATTGAATGAACCTCATTTATTTTTTCAGCCGAATATAAAATACAGCAATCGATATAAATGCCAAGATTTTTTAATTTCGTTACAAACAGCGGAACTAAATTCAAGGTTATTACTTCAAAACACAATTTGGGTTTATCAAAAGAACCCTCATCTACCAGCATCTTTCCAGACTACCAATTAATCCACCAAAACTGGTAAAAAATAGGTTTTAAATTGGCAAAGCAATAGTAAAGAAATTTCACAAGATTAGGGTATATAGAAGAGAGTAAATGGTGCCCGGGGCCGGAATCGAACCGGCACGGTGTTGCCACCGAGGGATTTTAAGTCCCTTGCGTCTACCAATTTCGCCACCCGGGCTTTGGGGGGCTACCACGTTTAGTAAGTTATATGCCTACACTAAAAATGGAGGCGCGAGCCGGAGTCGAACCGGCCTACGTGGATTTGCAATCCAGTGCATAACCGCTTTGCTATCGCGCCTTTCACTAGATAACTTTCTAGCTCTTTAACAAAAAACCTCGGAGACGTCCGAGGTTTTTTGATTTGGAGCGGGAAACGAGATTCGAACTCGCGACCCCAACCTTGGCAAGGTTGTGCTCTACCAGCTGAGCTATTCCCGCGTTTAACTGTCGATAAACCTGATGAACAAATTTATCTTAATTTCACATCATAAGGCGTGGTAATGAATAATCTTGAGCCATGCCGCTGAATTGGCGCATATATTAACGGATTCGATTTCAGAGTCAATAGCCAGAACAAATAATAAAGATATTTTTTGCTAAGAACTTGATAACGCTCATTTTTTATACAAAGTTTAGCTTTCTTCAGAAAACAAATACACCCAGGAAGCCGTCAGGTACTGATACATAGACCAAAGCGTAAGGCCCGAGGCCACATATAATAACAACATACCGGACCAGTACACCCAACCCTGCGTGTACCCTAGCAGCAAGAGCAAGATAGACCACATTTGGCAAGCGGTTTTGAGCTTGCCGATAAATGATACCGCGACGTTATCCCGCTTGCCCCGCTCTGCCATCCATTCCCGTAAGGCTGAAACGACGATTTCGCGGCCGATGACAATCATGGCGGGAACAGTTACCCAGACGCTCTGGTAATTTTCGATGACCACAGCCAAGGCAATCGCCACCATGAGCTTATCTGCGACAGGATCGAGAAATGCACCAAACGGCGTGGTCTGATTCCACTTCCTGGCGAGATAACCGTCAAACCAATCGGTGCCGGCAGCGACAGCAAAAATGATAGCACACGCTGAATAATTCCAGGCAACGGGCAAATAATACGCGATCACAAAGACCGGTATTAATATAATCCGCGAGACCGTCAGGATGTTGGGTAAATTCATGGTAATAGTCTACTTAAAGCTTAAAAATTTGTGCAGCATAAAAAAGATAGCACATTATGCACTATGTAATGTCAGATAAATATCTTCGGCCAATTTTTCGCTGATACCGGGTACTTTAGCAATCTCATCGACAGAAGCGGTTTTGATATTCGAAACGCTACCAAAATATTGCAGAAGGGCTTTTCTTCGTTTGGCGCCCACGCCTTCAATAGTTTCCAGCTGTGATTGTTTTCTGGCCTTGTCTCGCCTTGCGCGATGCCCGGTAATGGCAAAACGGTGCGCTTCATCACGGATCTGCTGGATCAGATGCAAACCCGGATTATCTGAATCCGCATCGATTGCTTTTAGCGTATCGTCGGATTGCGGAAGCAGAAGTGTTTCAAATCCGGGTTTGCGGGTCACCCCTTTGGCAACGCCCATGACCCTAATTTCTGGCAAGTTTAACGCGCGAAAGACATCCAGCGCCAGATTAAGTTGCCCCTTACCGCCATCAATAATCACCAGATCCGGCCACTTTTCATCACCGGGTTTGAGGGATCGATAGCGCCGTTCGAGCGTTTGGCGCATAGCCGCATAATCGTCTCCCGGTTCAATCCCCTCTATATTGAAGTAGCGATAATCTGACTTGAGGGGTCCGCTTTCATTAAATACCACACAGGAACCAACCGTTTTTTCGCCAGAACTATGGCTAATATCAAAACATTCCATCCTGGCCGGGCGTTCTTTTAATTGCAGCAATGAGGCCAAGGCATCAAAGCGATGAAACATTTGCTGCTTATCCGCCAGATGGGTTTTTAAGGCGCTGTCCGCATTTATGCGTGCCATTTTCAACCACTGAGCTTTTGCCTGCTTGACCTTACTCACAAATTTTACTTTCACATCCAAGGCAGACAAGATGGCCTGCTCAAGTACTTCCTTATTTGAAAGCTCAACATTAATCACAACCTCTTTTGGGATATCCTGTTGACCGCCCCCCGTGGCTACCCGCCCCAAATAGTATTGCGCCAGAAAGCTTTCCATCATCTCTTCTTCAGACAAATCCAGAGAGAGTTTAGGGAAATAGTTTTTATGCCCAAGCACCCGCCCCTGACGAATCATCAGCATCGAAACTACCAGCACACCAGACGCCATTACCTGTGCAACCACGTCCAGGCTATGCCGCCCGGATTCTGCCGACTGGCTTTCCTGTACGTGTCGCAGGTGCTCTATTTGGTCGCGTAATTCAGCCGCTTTCTCAAAGTTAAGATTCGCAGCTTCCTGCTCCATTCGAATGATAAGGTTTTGGATGATTTCAGGACTTTTCCCCTGTAAAAACATGTCAACATGGCGCACATCTTCTGCGTATTCTTCCTGACTCACTGCCCCCACGCAGGGCGCTTTACAACGCTTTATCTGGTATTGAAGACAGGGGCGCGAGCGATTCTTGTAAAAACTTTCCTGGCATTGCCTGACCTTAAACAGTTTTTCCAACAAATTTAAACTTTCCCGAACAGAGCCTGAACTGGGAAAGGGCCCAAAATACCGGCCAACTTTTCCAAGGGTTTTAGTTCTTTTCATGGAAAGAGACGGAAAAGGTTTGTCGGTTGCCAGATAGATATAGGGGTAGGATTTGTCGTCTCGAAGCAGAATATTATAGGGCGGTTTCAGTTGCTTGATCAGATTCTGCTCAAGAATCAGTGCTTCTGTCTCACTCGCCGTCAGCGTCACCTCGATCCGGGCGA
This sequence comes from Oleiphilaceae bacterium, assembly GCA_041592735.1. Taxonomy (GTDB): domain Bacteria; phylum Pseudomonadota; class Gammaproteobacteria; order Pseudomonadales; family Oleiphilaceae; genus PZPK01. The sequence continues at coordinate 3,774 of JBFHPN010000149.1, forward strand.
TTTTTTTGACCAGGGATTGGGTTTTAACCGACAAGCCGCTTTTAGAAAAGTAACTGGAAACGCGAGCTTTGAGATTTTTAGCTTTACCGACATACAATATATTATCGCTGTAGCCATACATGCGATAAACACCGGGTGATTTACTCAAACCCGTCAGGAAGGCTGAAGCATCAAATTCACTCTCGTTTGATAGAGAAATCCCGTTATCAGTTTGGTCTATCGACATCCAACAAACCATTTCTCACTGCTAGCAGCGTTAATTCAACATCGCTGTTAACATCAAGCTTCTCAAATATCCGGTAACGGTAGCTATTCACGGTCTTAGGGCTCAGACACAATTTGTCTGAAATATCCTGAACTTTCTGGCAGTCCATGATCATCATGGCGATTTGCAGCTCACGCTCGGATAGCGAATCAAACAAGGATTCTTTGGTTTTATTCAGGGCCATCATCTGAGCTATATCCGAGCTTATGTAGCGTTCGCCCCGATAGACAGATTTAATAGCACGGATAATTTCAGAAATATGGCTATTTTTGGAAATATAGGCTGAGGCACCCGATTCCATAACATGTGATGGGTAAGGGTCATCGATACAGGCGGTGACGACAACAATTTTGGTCTTGTCACATTGGCGCTTTATTCGACGAGTCGCTTCCAGACCCCCTATACCCGGCATTTTGAGATCCATCAGAACCACATCAGGACAAGTCTTTCGAAGCATATTGAGGGCTTCTTCACCGGAAGAAGCTTCGCCCACTACCGCTATATTGCCATCATCCAGAAGCATTCTGGCAATACCGGCTCGAATCAGTTCGTGATCATCAACTACCAGAACATTTATCAAAGAAAACCTCTCCAGAAACAGGATTGATTAGCGTGCGCCTGAGAAGCTGAACTTTAGCATAAAGATTCAGCTGTTTTAATCCACCCGCATTAAAACAGCAAACGCGAACAACAGATAGAGGAATCACCCCGAATTGAAATGAACAGATCCAAATGCCTTATTTCAGAATAACTAATTATATCGCGAGTCGTTGAGCACCTGAGGCTGATTTTGAGGGTTTCTCACGCATTTTAAACCCCTGATTAGCAAGCCATTGTAATGATTCCAGCTCACTGTAACAAACGGCAGTGGCATAAGGATGATTCACCTTAAAGATTTCTTCAAACTGGTAAAGCAAATGGCTTCTGTTACGGTGGCTGACAATCACAGAAATAGCCTTCATACCTTTAATATAAGACCAGGCATTCAATGCTTTAAAGGTATCAATTTGGAACGACTCTGAAAGCAACATATCCAAATGCTGCAAATTGATCACACACGCCCACTCTTGCGTAAAATATCTGTGCACCAGACGCTTAAATTCAGCGACATAATCCAGTGTTTGTTGCTCGTTCCATGTTCCGAACAAGTCGACTGTGACGATATTGTGTTCCGGCAAAATTGAAAAAAACTCTGTTTTTACATGTTTGGAATTTTGTGTAGAGACGGCCTCAAACATCATGTTCACCTTTTTTATTATCTTTCCTGAAGAAAGCTGCGCACGGGCCGGCAGCTTAATAACGCATGGGAGCTAGAGAGCCATAATTCTCACTCTCTTACCCATAAAGTTTAATTCATGATATGAAATTAGCGAACAAAAAAATGGCTTAAAAATCGATATTTTAGAAAAATTTTACTAATTCAAGTTGAACATAGTCTTCATCCTTCAAATAGCGTGTTTTCAAGGTACTTACTGCTGAGGCGGCGTTACTTTCTGCACCTTGAAATGCGCGAATTTCGACATTCAATTTCACATCGTTGGCTAATCTCTGTGCATATTCGAACGAATAAAATGCTTCTTCGGTTTTGGGGTCATAAATTACCCCTGTTAAGATTTCGGATGAATCCGCATCGTTGAATGCATAGCGCCAGCCCAGGAACACATCACGCTCAAAACTATGCAGCGCCATTTTGCGGTAATCTTTCTGATGTCGCCTGTCATCAAACAAGTATTCGACTATCCAGCCAAGATCCGCAAAACTATCAAATACACCCACCTGCGTATATTCAAAACCGAAAACCGCAGCACTATAACGCTGATACTCGCCAGAGCTGGTGATCCCCTCAAATTTCAGCAACCATTC
>JBFHPN010000150.1:0-5881 GCA_041592735.1 Oleiphilaceae bacterium
CGTGAACTGATAGAAGCGCTTGAAGAACATATTTCGTCCTGGTCTAAAGAACCGGGCAATATGGATCATAACCTTGAGATTCAGCGAGTATTGCACACCCTGAAAGGTGGCGCGCGTCTCTCCAATCTAAGCAAACTGGCGGATGAGAGTCATCACCTCGAATCCACTTTACTGGAAGCCCAACAAAACAATACGCCTTTTGATGGTGAATTAAAATCTGAAGTGCTAACGAAGCAGGACGTTTTACTTAAATTAGTAGATGGCATCCAGTCTCTGGTAACACAGCCCGCTAAAGAAGAAGCGCCGGTGGCAGCGCAAACCAAAACACCTGAAACTTCTGCTCAAAACGAAGGCTCGAAAACAATCAAGCCATTTGTTAAACCTAAAGCCAAAGAATCTGCGAAGAAAGCAACCAAATTTGGTCCTGAAATTAAACCGACTAAAGTGGCACAACAAAATGCGCCGCAAGAAACCATTCGTGTTTCTGCCAACCTGCTTGATTCTTTAGTTAACCTCGCTGGAGAAACCAGTATTTCACGTGGTCGTCTGGAGCAGCAGATTAGTGACTTTGGTTTCACTCTCGAAGAAATGTCAGCCACTATTGAGCGTTTACGTGAACAGTTACGACGTATGGATATGGAAACAGAAGCACAAGTTCTGTTCCGGGCTGAGAAAGAAGGTATCACCACCATTTATGAAGATTTCGATCCTCTCGAAATGGACCGATATTCCTCCATACAACAGCTTTCCCGTGCGCTCACAGAAAGTACCTCTGACTTACAAGACTTACGCGATACCTTAGCAGACCGTGCGCGTGATGCTGAAACTCTGTTACTTCAGCAATCACGGATTAACTCGGAACTACAAGAAGGTTTAATGAAAACGCGCATGATACCCTTCTCATCAGTGGTACCGCGCTTACGTCGTATTGTTCGGCAAATTGGTGGTGAGCTTGGCAAGCAGGTCGATTTCGATGCGCTGAACGCCGAAGGTGAAATGGATCGCTCTGTGCTTGAAAGGATGGTCGCACCGCTCGAGCATATGCTTAGAAATGCACTGGATCATGGTATCGAAGCCGCCGCGGTGCGCCAGAAAGCGGGCAAGCCGGCTACCGGTAAAATTACCTTATCCCTTCATCGCGAAGGCGGCAATGTCGTCCTCAAAATGCAGGATGATGGTGGCGGTATCAATGACAAGATCATTCTAGACAAAGCCGTCAAACAAGGTTTAGTGGCGGCCGACGTTAAATTAAGCAAGCATGAAATCATGCAGTTCATCATGCATCAGGGTTTCAGTACAGCAGAAAAAGTGACTCAGATATCCGGCCGTGGCGTCGGTATGGATGTGGTTGCCAGTGAAATAAAACAAATGGGCGGCACCATAGAAATTGATTCAGAACTAGGCAAAGGTACCTCATTTACCATCAGGTTACCCTTTACCGTGTCTGTTAACCGCGCATTAATGGTAAACACCGGCGAAGACTTCTACGCCATTCCGTTGAATACCATAGAAGGTATTGTGAGAGTCAGCCCTTATGAGCTCGAAGAATACTACAAGCCAAATGCCCCCATGTATGAATACGCGGGTCGCGAATATCATCTGCAGTATCTTGGGCAGTTGCTGCACAGCACTCATCAACCAAAACTTCAGGGTCAGCCATTACCTTTGCCAGTCATCCTAGTTAGAGGCAGCGACAAACCCATGGCCTTGCAGGTAGACAGCTTGATGGGTAGCCGTGAAATTGTGGTCAAGAGCCTTGGTCCACAGTTTGCTGATGTAAATGGTGTGTCGGGCGCCACCATTCTTGGTGATGGTAGTGTGGTGGTGATTCTAGATCTGCCGGCACTCATTCGGGATGATATCGCCAATACCATCAATCCACGACCTGTAGATACAACGCCACAAATTGCCGCTAAACAAGCCTCACTGGTAATGGTGATTGATGACTCGGTAACGGTTAGAAAAGTGACAACGCGTCTGCTCGAAAGAAATGGATACGACGTTATTACCGCGAAAGACGGGGTTGATGCCATTGCCATTTTGCAAGATCAGAAACCGGATATCATGTTACTGGATATTGAAATGCCGCGAATGGACGGGTTTGAGGTAGCAACACTGGTCAGACATGATGAACGTTTAAAAGACGTCCCCATCATTATGATTACCTCAAGGACGGGGCAAAAACACAAAGAAAGAGCGCTATCTATCGGGGTAAATGAATATCTGGGTAAACCCTTCCAGGAAAGCGATTTGCTGGAAAATATTGAGCGGTACCTTGGTTAATGGTGCCTGGCGATACGCGCGCATGTATTGGTGTTATATCAGATTGCGCGCTTCAGCGTCATAGAATACAAAAAGCGCTGACCAATTATGGACTAACAATAGGTATCAATTGTGATATTAAGTTGTTAGGCCAGCAACTGTCGCAACGCATTCAGCAGGTCAATTGCTGGATATTAGTGCTGGATGATGAAGAGTTTGAGTCAGCAGAACTAAATGAACTCATAGAACAAACCGAGATCCCTGTTCTTTTTGGCCTGGGTAAGGCTCCTGATCACTATAATGAACTCTATATTTCCTGGGAACGACGTCTTATCAGTAAATTGGAAGAGTTGATCGGGGATGTAAAAATTGTTGAGTCAGGTGCATCGGTGCTCTCATTAGAGCAACAGGGAAGGAGCATGTTAGAGCAAGTACAGGAACCTCAAAAAACCGATCCTCCACTATACATCAGCCAGCGAAAAAAATTATCTGAAAATGCCGCTAAATCGCCTCGCCACTTAGCCAGTGAGGTTTGGGTATTAGCTGCTTCTTTGGGTGGTCCCGGTGCAGTAAAGGAATTTCTGGATTTGATGCCTGAGAATATTCGGGCCAGTTTTCTGTATGCTCAACATATTGATGCCCATTTCTCTCAAGTGCTGACTCAGGTGCTGGCACGACATGCAAAACTGGATTTACTTGCGCTTGAAAACGGCTATCCTTTATATGATGGAGAGGTTCGTATGGTCCCGGTGGACCATGAGGTCACCTTTGAAGATGGCAAAGTACATTTTTCAAATAATAAATGGCAGGGGCCCTACGGCCCATCCATCGATCATTTATTGAAGAATGTGTTGTCCGCCTATGGTGCTAAATGTCATCTGATTGTGTTCAGTGGTATGGGCAATGACAGTGCGTTAATGGCTCCCCTTATGCGTAAGACAGGTTGCCAGATCTGGACACAAAGCCCTGATTGTTGTGCCAGTGCCTCCATGCCGCAAGCGATCATCGATCTGGCCTGCAGCGATCTGACAGGCACGCCCGAACAACTGGCACATGCCCTGATCAAACGTGTCGGTTGCCATGAACACAGGAGCAGCAGTGTAAACTGATGCGCATAGAGCACAACTTACAAAAAAATAGTATGAACCGGATAAAGTCTGGTTTCTTTAACCACAAAAGAGGATTGGAAGGTGTCTGACAGTCAAAAAATAATCGCTTGCCTGTACTTACCGGTTCACCAGCAACAATTGCTGCTACCTAACGTTAGTGTTGCAGAAGTTGTCGGCTATCAAACGCCTAAAGTGCCTAATGGCAGGCCCGATTATTTTTTAGGTTATGTCAGCTGGCGAGGCATTGATATTCCGGTTATTTCTTACGAGCTGGCCAATGAACAGAACAGCCTTAAAGCGGCAGCAAATGCTCGAATCGTGGTGATTAACTCGATTGGCGATCACCATGAGGATCTACCTTTTTTCGCAATTGTGACTCAAGGTATACCCAGGCTGGTAAAAGTAGCCAGTGATTTAATCAAACCCGTCAAGGGTAAGAATGACAAAGCTGAACTAACCACAGTCAAACTGGATGGCGAGGAAGCGGTTATTCCCGATTTGAGTTATCTTGAAAAGCTAGCTTATCAGAACTTATGAGTCTGGATTATCACCATTTAACTAAATCCGCGCTCGCCGGTGTTTTATTTCTTTGTGTGTTCCAGTTTGCCAATTTGGCTATTGCAGGCCTGTTTTTTGTCGCGTTGATTTTTTTCATCGGCGGTCTCTATGCAGCCATGATATTAATCAACGAACATCGCATTCCTAATCAGGATCATTCCACTCAATTCTTCATATTATTGCTGATCTGCTGGCTGGCCATTCTTGCTAAGCTGTTTATCAGCGACCAGCTAAGCAGCGACCTGGCAGTCTGGTTTGCTGTCTTATTCTTTTGTTCACTGGTACTTTTAAGTAAGGATCGGGCAATGCGAATTGTTTTGTGCGTGATGCTGGCATTCTGGCTGAATATTTTTTTATTCAAATCGCCCACCTTGGTAACTATTGAATCTGGCCTTGCGCTGACCATACTCATTATTTTGATGAGCATCATTAATCACCAGGTCAACAATCTGCAGGCCAAACTAAACATTGTAGAAAAGTCAGACCACCTCACAGGCTGCCTATTACCCGAACAATTTAAATATGAACTGGATAAAGCACAACAACTGTATAACCGTTATGCCACGCCCTTTAGTTTAATCAGCATTGAATATAAAACACAGTTTGAATCTGAAGCAGACCTGGACATCTGGCTGAAAGAGTTTTCAGGGCTTTATCAGAGCCGCCTCAGAAAAACTGACATCCTATGCAGATTCAGTAGTCATAAGTTCATGATACTGTTACCTAGCACCAATAAAGATAATGCCTGTCGTTTAAGTGATGACCTTGAAAAATGCTCGCAAGCTTATGAATTCTCTTACCTGAAACACCCTGAAACCCAAGCGCTGACACCTACGTTGACGTTTAAGGTGTTAAATTATTCTGGCGATGAAACCAGCCAGAAGTGGCTTAGATTACTGCAAGGTAACACCTCAAATGCAGCGTTAAACTAATTTAGGGGCTGTTTACGGATATTTTTAGCAAATTGCCAAATAGTGGCTAGACTAAAATGAACGAATATAAAAATCCCATTTAGGTTTTTAGCTTATCTGCCGATAAATAAGTTGAGGCAAGAATCTCAACTCAAAGACCATTAAATACGGGCATCATGTCAAAATTTCACAGGTAATATCATGTTTGGATTTAATAAAAACGCATTGAAAGTGAATGAAGTTGCTATCGACAAAACTGAATTAGAGAGTTTAAAGACCAAAGTGGCTTTATTCGATAAATTCTTCGCAAATAACCCGATTGCTTTAACCCAAAATATCGCTTCCAATGTATCCGAACAACTGGAAACGAGCCAGCAATTTATTTCTCAGGTTGAAAAAAACTGCTCAGGCATGAATGCTTTATTGAACGAGGGTCAGAGTATTCACTCTGCGGCACAGCAAGCAAACGAAACAACCAGGCAAACAGCGCAGACATCCCAGCAGTGCAGTGCTGATATGCGTCAGTTGGCAGATAATCTGGAAACCTCTTCGCGTTATATTTCTGAATTTACATCCTTATTGGAAAGTCTCGACGAAAGTAATAAAACCATCAGTAAATTACTTGAATCAATTAAAGCAATTGCAGATCAAACCAATTTACTGGCACTTAATGCGGCCATTGAAGCAGCCAGAGCCGGTGAGCAGGGAAGAGGTTTTGCCGTGGTAGCAGATGAAGTGCGTCAATTGGCCAATACCTCTAATTCATCGGCCGAAGAAATTCAGGGTGAAATTACTAAAATAACAGAAATTTCCAATGCGGTTATTTCCAAGCAACAAGAAGTGGCCGAAGTCGTCAGCAGCAGTGTAACGATTGCCAATGAAACCATGAAAAACCTTGGTTCAATGGCCGGTATCGCCAGCAACAGTGCCAATGTCGTGAACTCATTAACAGAGAGTTTACGGGCTCAGGCTCAAAAAACTGAACAAATTAAAGATGAACTGCAAGCCTCGATAGATAAGACGTCTTCTATGGAGCAAGAG
>JBFHPN010000151.1:0-5861 GCA_041592735.1 Oleiphilaceae bacterium
AGATATTTCGGAATTAATCAACAAAATCAATCATTTTTTTGATAAGCAAAACGCCGAACCAGGAAGAGTCTTGATTGTTGATGATGATTTGCAGTTGGCTTGCCACTATAAACTCGTGCTCGAAACAGTCGGTATTGAAGTCGAATTCGTCGTCGATCCTGAAGAGCTGCTTAACGCGCTAGAGGCGGTGAAACCAGAATTAGTGCTCATGGACTTGAATATGCCCGATATTTCGGGGCGTGATCTGGCTGGTGTTATTCGCCAGTTCAAACGTTACGAAAGTCTACCCATCGTATTTTTGTCGGCAGAGACGACGTTAAGTACACAACTTGATGCGCTGTATCATGGTGCAGACGAGTTTTTAACCAAGCCCATCAGCAACGACGCCTTGATCCTCACGGTCGTTTCAAGAATTCAGCGTGCCAGAACACTGGAATCACTGATCAAGCAGGATGGCCTGACAGGCTTGCTCACCCATACCAATATCAAAGAAAGTGCGGATTATGAGCTGAAGCGAGCCAAACGTACGCGTAGTGTCCTGAGTTTTGCGATGATCGATATAGATCACTTTAAGTCGGTGAACGATAACTATGGGCACTCAACAGGAGATAGTGTGATTGCCTCCCTCGCTACCCTGTTAAAACAAAGGTTAAGGGCCACGGACCTCATTGGACGCTATGGTGGAGAAGAATTTCTGGTCGTTTTGCCAGAGTGCGCCCTGGAAGAAGCCTATAATATACTGGATGACATACGTACTTTATTTGAGAAAATACAATTTCATACCAAGGATAAAGCCTTTTTCAGTTCAATCTCTATCGGTGTCTCCAGTACCAGCCAATTTTTGAGTTTCACACCCGATGAAATGATCAAAAGTGCAGATAAGGCACTTTACGAAGCTAAACACACTGGCAGGAATAAAACAGTCAAGTATTTAGTTTGAAGCTAGGGTCTCAAAGCATATCTTTTCAAGATGCGAAGAGATATGTTGATCCTTCTTGATAAAACGAATTCGATCCAGGTAAGGGAACTGCACATCCTCATTGCTGCTGATGAGTATAATTGATGTGTTTGTATTGACATTAACCCCCTCCTTAATCGCTGCAATCAAGGCTTTGGCATTTAACGATTTGATTTCCCCGCTTAGAATGATTAAGTCATATCTTTCATGAAGCAGTCGATGCAAAGCAATCAGGCCGTCGTCCAGGGTGCGAATGTCGATATTCATCTTCAACAGCGTCTTCATGTAAAGCTGTTTCATGGCTTTGGACGACTCTACTAATAAGACTGATTTTTTGGTCGTTTGACATTCTTTTTTCAGTTTTTCGAGCGTGTGTTCAACTTTGCTGAAATCATTTGCATTTGAGGTGTAAAGTTCAGTGGCCTGCCTGATCAAATCACAAAACGCCAAGCTGGCTGACAAGAAGCGTTCATCGAAATGATTGCCTTCGTGTGCTTGAGAAAGTCTATTTTCAAGTTCGTGGCAGATAACGGAAATCAATGAAAGGCCATGCGTGCCACCAGAGCCTTTTAAGCTATGGGCTTCTCTGAACACTTCGTTAAAGGTTTCATCATTATCACTATGATCGTGCAATTCAATCAGTGCTTGTTCAATATTCTGGCAACGATTAGGGAGCTCTTCGAGAAAGTCATCACGAATTCTTTTTAAGAGTTCTTCAAATTGGTCTAATTTTGCCGACATTGGGTAAACAACTTTTTAGTGACACAGTTTGATTATAGTGTGTATTGAAAAAATATGAGCAAAAAAAAAGCGATGAAATGATGCCGAACGTTCATTTCACCGCTTACACAAAATAGGGTGCTTGTAGGATGACCCTGATTTTGGAAAAAAATGCTAAACAAAAAGGCCTGAATTTTTTGCTTAACATCTTTGCTTCCTTGAAAATCATAGTAGGGATAAGCGGGGCTTAGAAAGATCATCCAAAGGGCTTACGCCCTGATAGTTCTTATAATATTGTGATTTAGGTCACGCTATTGTGCGCCATGGTAGTTTCACTATATAAACGTTGTCAGCTTAGCCTTTGTTCCGCGGGCAACCGTGCTTTTCATTATTACGGCAAACCGGCTTTTAAAAGAAACCTCACTTGAATAAAACGCTAGAAAAGCGATAATGCAGGGCCGTTTTTCCCCGATAGTTGTCTGTATGTCTGAACGCTTGTCACGTGTGCCAAAAAAGAATATCGCAAGAAATCTGCGACAGGATAATCGGCCATCTGCCGGGGCGCAGGCTACGGCAGGCTTGGGCAAACATCCTTTAATCCGAACACTGTATAGTATTCTGGATCAGGCACCCCCTCAGGATAATAAACGTTTTTCGGAACGTTTGACGCAGCATCTCGATTTTGCACATTCCTTAAAATTATCAGAAGTCCCTGCGGTATTAAGTGCTTTAGAAAAGCGTGCATCTCAAATCTCTGCTCAGGCATCGACGACTAAAATAAGCTCTCCAGATCCCTTAGAGGCAGCGTTTCATCGTGTTTATCAAGGTATTATCCAAACAATCAATCAAAGTTTTGAATGTTCCGCTGAGCAGTCGAGAATTCCTTTGCCTGAAATCAAGCTCACAGAGGGAACACTTACCTTGACGGCCTTTCAAAGCTTTTATCATGCGCATCAGTTAGAAATGTCGGCTAAAATTCAGGGCCTGCGCCGTTATCTGAGCGATACCCTGAAAACCCGCTCTTCATCTATGACGCAATTAATTTATCTCGATAGTGCGCTTGATGAAAGCATTGGCATCCCCTTGCGCAATCATTTTTCGACAATCCCAAAGGTGGTTCAGCGTTATGCGGAGAAAACAGAATGTCTTTGGCGAGAATGTCAGGAAGATGCTACCCGGCAAAACCGTCTGCTGGATCAGTTTATTACCCAGCTGAAACAGTTATTATTGCTTGAATGTGAACTCAGGCTTCAGCCGATAAGAGGTTTGCTCGAAGCGAGTCTAGAAGAGGTTAGAGAAATACCATGATCAGAATTTTGTTTTTTCTGGCGTTCCTATCAGGTGTAAGTGCCATTATGGCGATGGGTGCTGTATTTATTAATACGGATATGCTTGCTCTGGCAATTATTGGTTTAATTGCCTTAGCCTATGGTATCGGCACCAGTGAATTGTTTCTTTACCAGAAAGCATCTGCCAGCCTGCAGGGAGCACTTAAACAGCTACCTGATTTCAACCAAGAAACACAGCCGCCACAGTGTCTGGATTCGTGGTTGAAACAATTACATGTTTCTTTGCGATACAGCGTGAGGGGGCGAATAGAGGGTGAGCATAAAGGCTTGCCTTCACCGGTGTTGACGCCCTATCTGGTGGGCTTGCTGGTGATGTTGGGGTTATTGGGAACGTTTGCGGGTATGGTTGACACCTTGCAAGGCTCGGTCATTGCGCTGCAAGGTAGTTCAGATCTTAATGCCATTCGAGAGGGCCTCGCGGCGCCGATACAAGGCCTGGGCCTCGCCTTTGGTACCTCGGTTGCGGGGGTGGCGGCTTCCGCAATGCTGGGTTTAATGTCTACCTTGGCTCGTCGCAAGCGCATCCAGGTGACCCGTGAATTAGATGCGCTAATCAGTACCAAATTACGTGGTTTTTCCCTCAACTTTAATCGTCAGGAAACCTACAAAGCGCTCCAGCAACAAGCCAAAGCATTTCCCGATGTGGCGCAACAGCTGAGCCAGGTGGTGACTCACCTGGATGGCATGGCCTTGCGCATAGAGCAAACGTTGACGCAGCAGCAAGAGCAGTTTCTGGAGCGCGCCGGGCAAACCCATAGCCAGCTGGCAGAGCGTGTTGGCAAAGGCTTGGAAATGGTTGTGCAACAAAGCGGCCCGATCCTGGCTCAGCAAATACAGCCCTTGGTGGAAAACCTGTTGAGCCAGGCCTCCAGGGTGCTTGATGAACGAGCCAGAGAGACCCAGGAGCACTTATATCATGGCTATGAAACGCATATGCAAAATCTGATGATGTCATTCCAGAAAACCACAGAAACATTGCAAGATCAGTGGCAAAGCGCAATAGACAAGCAGTGTGAAGGTTTCAATGCACATCTGTCCCAGATGGACATGACCTCAAAGAATCTGCTTGCGCGTCATCAGGAGGCAGAACAGAGCTGGCAACACGCTTATCATGAATCTCTCAGCACCTTGCGTGAACAGCATCAGGCTTATTTAGCGCAATGGCGGGAGCAAGAAAAAGTCAGGGCAGACAGCGTATTTGCACAGCTCGAATCTCTGGAAACCAAGGCTGCTGAACGCTTGGCTGCATTAGGTGCTTCGCTTGAGGTACCGATGGCAACGTTGATTGAAACCGCTTCAGAAGCGCCAAAAGCTGCTGCTGAAGTGATCACCCGATTGAAGCAGGAAATGACCACCAGTCTTGAGCGGGATAATGCGCTGATGGAAGATCGTCGACGCATCATGAGTGAGCTCGATGAGGTCTCAGAAAAACTTGCAGCCAGTGCACTTAAACAAAGTGATGCCATGGCTTCCCAGATCAATGACACTGCTGAGATCCTGAAAGGTTTAAGCGAACGCTTTGAAGAGAGGATTGATAAAGGTTTACAGCAAGTTTCAGATTCTGCGGGGCATGTCTCTGCAAGCTCTCTGGATATAGCGAGTATGAGTGAAGCCTTCTTAAAAGCCGTGCACGATTATGGCGAAAGCAACGTTAAACTCGTTAATGGTTTACACGAAGTGCAAGAGGCCTTGCAACAAAGTGCCGAACGCAACGATGCGCAGCTCGCCTATTATGTGGATCAGGCCCGAGAAATAATTGATCACAGTATGCTGTCTCAAAAGAGTATCATCGAAGAAATCAATCGTTTAGCGCATCAGCGAGCCGAGGCTTCGGATGCTTGAACTCGTCTTGATATTGAATAATCCCGTCATCCGCTCGAATCTAGCTGTGAGGCCTTCGTGGAACTGGAAGATTTAAAAGAAGATGCGCCGCCTGTTTGGGCCATATTCGGCGATCTGATGTCTGCTCTGGTAGGCGTATTTGTCTTGCTGTTAGTCTGGGTAGTGGGTTATCAGATACAGCTGTCTAAAAGCCTCGAAGAAGAGGTTGCCAAGCGTCATGCAGAAGAGCAGCGGCGATTAGCACTGGAGGAAGCCTTATCTGAACCCTTATCCAGCGGCAGAGTAACGTTTATAGATGGCAAAATAGCCATCAGTGGCAGTGTCTTGTTTCCACTTAACTCAGATCAGCTTCAAGAAGAAGGCCAGGCCTTGTTGGCAACCTTGGTAACACCTCTCTCTGTGTATTTGGGTGAGCGGGATGAGATGCTAATGATTAGTGGTTATACGGATGACCTGCCTATTCAGAAAGGTAACCTTCGATATCAGGACAATTGGGAGCTATCTGCACAGCGTGCGTTGACGGTGACTCGAAGCCTCATTGAAGCGGGTATGCCGGCAGACAGCGTTTTTGCCGCTGCGTTCGGTGCTCAAAATCCCTTGGTGCCAAATGTTGATGCAGATAGTCGTGCATTAAACCGGCGTGTGGAAATGTCCCCGGTCCCGAAAGTCAGGGCATCCTATGAGTGACGGTGTGTTATCAACGCAACTCAGTCAATTACTCGACAAACTGGCGAACTGCCGACACCTGGGCGGGGCACATCAGGATCCCATCCGTTTTTATTACCTGCAAAGTTTATTGGAGCGACTATCGGCCAGGCCGGAAGAACTTCAAGCTGAGCAGCTGATGTCACTTGTGGTGAAAGCCAGAGCCATGCTTGAGCAGCTGTCCTTGCAACTCGAACAAGAACCTGTTCAGACCGGCGAGTCCGCGAAGGATTCTCGCGGTAGAACAAATCAACGCACTGTGCTGCGCCAGTTAATAGCGTCCTCTG
>JBFHPN010000152.1:0-5858 GCA_041592735.1 Oleiphilaceae bacterium
AGTTACCTGATTCAGTTGCTAGGCCTGTATCGCCTGCAAAACAAAATGCTATCCCTGCACATTGATGAATGTTTTATCAGTGATTTATTGGACGAACAAATAGCCCATTATGAGCCCATGCTCACAGATAAAAATATTCAGCTAATCACAGACGCTGATGAAGATCTGAGCTGGTATTTTGATCGTGAAATCGTTATGGGCGTACTCAATAACGCCTTAAATAATGCATCCAGATATACAAAATCCAAAGTAGAAATATGTGCGGCCTTAAATGGGGATTACCTTGAAATATCCATTCACGATGATGGAGAAGGCTATCCCAAAATGTTGCTGGAAGCAGCGCCAGGCGAGATCTTAAACAATATCAACTTCCAGACTGGCAGCACCAGCCTGGGTATCTATTTTGCCGAGATGGTCACGCGCCTTCATGTCCAGGGTGACAAAAAGGGCTATATAAAGCTTTCTAATGGCGGGCGGCTTGGAGGCGGCGTATTTAGCATTTTCCTGCCATGATCAACAGGATTGTTTCGCCCTGCGCTACTTTTTATCCAGCGAACGCGCATAACGCTGCAAACCGCGTTTAATGGACAAGCCCAAAATAGATTTAATTGCGAACGTCGTTAAGGGGATTTTAGATTCCAGCGCAATTGTATAATGCAAACTGCATTTTTCACCTTTATCCATAAATACCATTTTACCCAGATGATTTTTGATAGGGCTGCCTTTGGTAATGCGGTATTCCAGTTTAGTATTTTCGATAAATTTAGTGATGGTTTCCTCGAACGCCGGCAACACGCCTATTTTAATTTCTCTTACAGACCCCAGACCATTCAAGGAACCGCGTCCGTCGACTATCCGCTTCATGCTAATGCCACAGATCCTGCCGAACTGCTCATGATCACTTAAGGTTTGAAATACTTTGGAAACCGGGGCATTAAATGTCTGATTGATTGTTATATGTTGTATTGCCATAATTTAAAACCTTTAACTGCATAATCTGAATTTAAATTTAGTTGCCGTTGTTATATAGAATGTTTTATACAGAGTAAAGGATCAATCCAAAGACATTGATCCACATATTCTTGAGCCTACCCTCATCGCGTAATAAAGAGAGCACGACATGTTTAACTACCAAGCACCAGACAACCTATTAAAAGACAAGGTTATATTAATTACCGGTGCCGGCGATGGTATAGGTAAAGCTGCCGCCCTGACATACGCCAAACATGGCGCAACCGTTATTCTGCTTGGGCGCACAATTGCCAAGCTGGAAAAGGTTTATGATGAAATAGAAAAAAATAAATGGCCACAGCCTGCGATTATTCCACTGAACATGGAAGGCGCTGTCGAGAAAGATTACCAGGAAGTAGCGAATTCCATTGAAAAGGCCTTTGGCCGTTTAGATGGCCTGTTACATAACGCCTCGTTACTTGGCTCATTAACCAGCCTTGATCAATATGAAGTCGATGTGTGGACAAGAGTCATGCAAGTCAACGTTAATGCCCCCTTTATCATGACAAAAGCTTTTTTGCCCCTGTTACAGGCAGCACCCGCAGCTTCAATTATATTTACCAGCTCCAGTGTTGGGCGCAAAGGGCGCGCCTTCTGGGGTGCGTATTCTGTTTCAAAGTTTGCAACCGAAGGCTTAATGCAAGTATTAGCCGATGAATTAGATAATCCGGAAAGCCATATCCGGGTGAATTGTATTAACCCCGGCGCAACCCGCACCAACATGAGAGCCGATGCCTATCCGGCTGAAAACCCGATGAATAATCCGGCACCGGAGTCTATTATGCCTTTATATCTTTATTTGATGGGCCATGACAGCTTGAAAATCAACGGTCAAACAATGGATGCACAAGTAAAATGAACATAATAAGCAAGCACTACAAAACAATCAGCTCTGCATTATATCTGGCATGCAGTCTTTTTATCCTGGCGCCCTTCGCCGCTGCGTTTGAATTACAGGAGCATAGTGCCAGCTATTCAGCGAAAATTAAAAAAGGCGTCAGCATCAAAGGTTCCGCTGTGCGCTCGCTGAGCAAACTAAATGATCAGGATTGGCTATACCAGTTTGATGTCTCCTCATTCATCGCAGACATCAAAGAAAGCAGCCGATTTTCTGTTCAGGAATTAAAACCACTGGCGAGTGAGCCTGCAACTAAAGCCCCGCTTCTGCTGATCAAGCCCCAATCCTACTATTACAAACTATCGGCATTTCTGATGCCGGATAGAAAGCGTGAAGTCCAGTTCGACTGGCAAAACCGAACAGCAACCAGCCCGTTGAATAAGGATAAATGGACACTTCGCACCATTCCTGAAAATACCTATGATGCCCTTTCCTACCAATTACAATTATTAATCGATGTTGATAGCGGCAAAAAAGAAATGGATTATCAATTGGCGCATAGAGGAAAATTGCGCGACAGTAAATTTATTGTGCTTGGCAAAGAAACGATTGAGACCCAATTTGGCAAACTCAAAAGCATTGTTGCTAAAAAAGACCGTGATGATGACGCCAAACGGGAAACCTATCTGTGGTTTTCGGAAGATGTACCCCTTTTATTACTAAAAATGACGCAAAAAGAAACAGATGGCGAAGAGTATGAAATTAACCTGGAGTCAGCGAGAATTGATGGTCAAAAAGTCGACATGGCGGCCTTCGCCTTAAAGTAACTCTGGTTTGATTGCCAACAACAATGCCTGGTCAGCTAATTCATCCAGGCTCATTCCGCCTTTGGGTTTATACCAGGTTTTTGTCCAGCTTAGCGCCCCTGTCAGAAATCGTCGCAACACAAAGGGCTCGCCGTTAACGAAGCCCTGTGCTTTCAGCTCATTGATTGTAGACAGCCATAAAGACTCATATTCATCTCTTAATTTCAGGATCACAGCCTGATTTTCAGGGCTTAAACTACGCCATTCATAAACCAGCACAGACATCGCCTCACCTGTTTCCCCATTTATCGATTCAAGCTCACACCTGATTAGCGCCTTAAGTCTTTCTTTTGACGACGCTGCACGCGCCATTTCTCGCTTCATTCGTTCAGTATTGAAAATAATGGTATCGACCATCACCGACATCAAAATATCTTCTTTGGTCTTGAAGTGATGAAACAAGCTACCCGACTGAATCCCGGCCGCATTAGCCAGATCCCGTACAGTGGTGCGTTCAAAGCCCTTTTGATTAAACAGGCTGGCAGCGATAGAAAGTAAACGACCCTTGGCACTTTTGGGATCTGTCGGCTCAATTGGCAATTCTGCTTCGAGCCTGTCATTACTGATGTGTCGGGTCAAAAGAACTCTCCTGTAAAAAATGAATAGTGTACTGACTTCTGCTGAATAGTGTACTGGCCTATGACGCTGAAGCCGTATTCTAGTAAGAAACAATATAATATGAAAACAGTGACTTTACAAACCAAGCGCTTGCTTGGTAGACTGCATTCCACTGAGACCCTAATAGTCAGGATGAACACATGAAAACGCTTATTAAAAAAACAACCAAGCAACCAGGACGAAAAATAAGAATAGGTTGCGCTTCGGCGTTCTGGGGTGATACCGAAACAGCCGCGCATCAACTTGTCACCAAGGGCAATATCGATTATCTGGTTTTTGATTATTTAGCAGAAATCACCATGTCGATCATGGCCGGTCAAAAGATGAAGGACCCGAATGCAGGCTATGCAAGCGATTTTGTAAAAACAGTCATGAGCCCGCTTTTACCTGAAATAAAGAAAAGGGGTATCAAGGTCGTTAGTAATGCAGGCGGGGTAAATCCTGAAGCCTGTGTCAAAGCCTTGCAAGAAGAAATCGCCCAAAGCGGTTTAGATCTGAAAGTGGTGATGGTCTCGGGTGACAATATTCTTCCTTACAAGAAAAAATATGAGGAAATGGATATACAGGAAATGTTCACCCAAACCGCTATCCCGAAAATGCTGGTCAGTATGAATGCATATTTGGGAGCACCAGCCATTAGCGAAGCGTTACGACAGGAAGCAGACATCGTCATTACCGGGCGAGTCGTCGACAGTGCCGTCGTGTTAGGGGCGCTAGTCCACGAGTTTAACTGGGCATGGGATGACTTTGATAAATTGGCTCAGGGTGCATTAGCAGGCCATATAATTGAATGCGGTGCGCATTGCACTGGTGGAAATTTTACGGATTGGGAAAGAATTGCCAGTGGCTTTGACGACATGGGATTTCCGATCGCTGAAATATCTGACAGTGCAGACGTGCTGATCACCAAGCCCGAGAACACAGGCGGTGAAGTTTCAACAGCAACCGTCGCTGAACAACTGGTATACGAAATTGGCAACCCGCAAGCCTATATGCTCCCGGATGTGATCTGCGATTTTTCAGGCGTCACGCTAACACAAAAGGGCCAGAATCATGTCATCGTTTCAGGCGCTAAGGGTTTGCCGCCAACGGATCAGTACAAAGTTTCAGCAACCTGGCCTGATGGATTCAAATGCACCGTAACTTTTTTATTAGCAGGTATCGATGCGCCCAAAAAAGCTCAGGTTGTCGCAGATGCCATCATTCGTAAAACCTCACGAATGTTAGAAGAAAAAGGCCTGGCACCCTACTCCAACGTTGATATTGAATTACTGGGCACAGAGGCCACTTATGGTGACAAAGCCAAACGTTTAGACACCCGAGAAGTAGTGGTGAAAATTGCCGTAGCCAGCCCGGATAAAAAATCTCTGGTTTTGTTTTCCAAAGAAATCGCCCAGGCAGCTACAGGTATGGCACCGGGTATTACCGGCATCGTGGGCGGGCGCCCTACTGTCTGGCCTAAAATTCGCTTATTTTCCTGCCTCGTCCCTAAAGATACTGTCCCGGTGAGTGTTGTTCATTATCTTGCCGATAATGAAAAGCAAAGCCAGGCGGTTACTATTCCCTTATTTGCCGGCACAGTGCCTGAAAACCCTGTTCGACAAACGCCACCGAATTCACCTGACTCTCAAGAGCAATTTGTGGTTCCTCTAATAAAACTGGCATATGCCAGAAGTGGTGATAAGGGAGATCACGCCAATATTGGGGTTATCGCCAGAAAACCAGAATATTTTGCGTGTATCAAACAGGCCCTGACAGATTCAGCAGTAGCTGCCTTTATGTCACACCTGCTATGCCCCAAAAGCGGTAAAGTCAGCTCATGGGAATTACCCGGCATACATGCACTCAATTTTCTCTTGGAACACAGCCTTGGTGGCGGCGGCGTAGCCAGTTTGAGAATCGACCCCCAAGGTAAAGCCTTCGCACAACAGTTGCTCGATTTTCCTGTACCCGTGAGTGCTGAAATTTTAAAACACCTTTCCCGTCATGGAGACAACTAAATGCCTGAACACACACTGCCTGAATCCAACAATGCGAGACTAGGTCACTATCAATCGGTATTCAGAAACGATCTGTTTGCCCACAAAACCATCATTATTACCGGTGGAGGCAGCGGAATTGGTCGTTGCACGGCACATGAACTGGCCTCTTTGGGGGCACATGTTGTCTTGATAGGCCGGAAAGCAGACAAACTGGAACAGGTGCAATCCGAAATAATTGAAGATGGCGGAAAAGCGAGCAGCTATACCTGTGATATTCGTGAGGAAGAGGCTGTGCATGACACCATAAAGCAACTCATTAAGGAACACCCCGTTATACTTGGTCTGGTAAATAATGCAGGCGGTCAATTCCCGGCGCCACTCACTGGCATCAATCAAAAAGGTTGGGAAACAGTGGTGAGAACCAATCTAACTGGTGGCTTCCTGATGGCCAAAGAGGTCTATCTTAAAAGCATGTCAAAACATGGCGGTGCCATCGTTAATATAGTCGCGGATATGTGGGGCGGCATGCCAGGTATGGGGCAC
>JBFHPN010000153.1:0-5829 GCA_041592735.1 Oleiphilaceae bacterium
ATTCTGCAAACGGGCCTTTTTAGGTTTTATTGAAAACGGCTCTTTTAAACTGGTTATAGCCTTCTTTCCGATAGCAACAATAAAGCCCAATCACACAAGCGCTTCGAGACAATCATGCTAAAGACATCCATCCTAAAACTCGCAAGTATCGTGCCTGAAGAAGAATTACAGGCTAAGGTACTAATGCGATCTCTTGCCGTGATCACCTGGGTCTCATTTATGTTTGCCGGATTTGCCAGCATCGTTTTTTTTGCAACCTTTGATCCCATGGAACTCGCCTCTTTAGCAACCTTCTCTTTAAACTGGAGCATGCAAGCGCTCTATACTTGCGGGTTTCTACTATTTTGGTTATTTGGTTTTCTGACATCCTTAGTGAGCGCGCTATTGCTTGCCTTACCCCTGCACAAAAGACAAAAAGATCTACCGGAATAACGGCCATGATCCCAAGAATCGGATTTTGTAAGCAGGCTGGACCGGAGCACACCACTGAATGAATATTGATAACAAACTAGCACAGCGATTCAAGGCGTCAGAGAATAATCTGTATGCCAGTCATGAAAAGGTCTTTGCAAGAGAAGTAAAAGGCCGATTTCAGACTATGCGCAAAGCGATGATGTTTGCCTTACTCGGTTTATATTATGGTTTGGCCTGGATTAACTGGGAGGGTCGCCAGGCAGTTCTCTTCGATTTACCCTCCCGTCAATTTCATATTTTCGGGCTGACTTTCTGGCCTCAGGATTTTTTCTTTCTCGCATGGCTGTTAATCATGGCAGCACTTAGTTTGTTTTTTTTCACCGCTCTGGCTGGTCGGCTCTGGTGTGGCTATGCATGCCCGCAAACAGTTTGGACTGAAGCATTCGTGTGGATGGAAAGACTCATAGAAGGCGATAGAAATGCACAGAAGAAACTTGAAAAATCGCCTTGGAACTCGACAAAAATACGAAAACGAAGTTTAAAACAAATTGCCTGGGTCAGCTTTTCGTTATGGACCGGTTTCACCCTAGTGGGTTATTTCACACCGATAAGAGAATTAGCGGATTCAGTCATCCAGACCTTCAGCGGAAATTTTGCACTGGGCCCCTGGGAAACTTTCTGGATACTGTTTTACGCCTTAGCAACTTATGGCAATGCCGGTTACCTGCGCGAACAAGTCTGTTTATATATGTGCCCTTACGCACGCTTTCAAAGTGCAATGTTTGATCAGGATACACTCATCATTTCTTATGATCAGGAACGCGGCGAACCGAGAAGTAAAGGCAATGCACGCCGTGAAGAAGCCGGTTCTGCAAGCACACAGACTGGCGACTGCATTGACTGCACGATGTGTGTGCAAGTGTGCCCAACAGGCATTGATATCAGACAAGGCTTACAATATGAATGCATTGGCTGTGCCGCTTGTATTGATGTCTGTGATCAGGTCATGCTGAAAATCGCCAAGCCGACAGGTTTAATCCGATACACGACTGAACACGCAATTCAACATACTAAAACACACTTAATGCGCCCCCGAATTCTCATCTACGGTTTTATTCTGAGCGCGCTTTTTGTTTCATTTGTCATAGCAATCACATTGAGAAGCCCTCTTGCCGTAGATATTCTCAGAGATCGGGGTGTTTTATATCGAGTGGTTGATGCCGAACATATACAGAATGTCTATAACTTTAAAGTGATGAATAAAGGCCATACCCCTCAAACCTACAGTATTCATCTTGAAGGCCTGCAGGCAGAACTTGACTACGATAAACAACAGCTTGTTTTACCGGGTGAGCTTGGCAACCTGCCGGTGACTGTCACCCTAAAAGCCGCTAGCTTATCAAAACCTATCGAAACCATTATTTTTGTAATCAGCACCCATGTGAATGGTGAGCGCATCTTTATTAAAGAACAATCGCGCTTTTTCAGCCCCCGATAAACGTATTATTTCCAGATTGGAGCAGACAGTATGCAAACAAAAAACTTACCCGTTAAACCATGGTATAAACAATTCTGGCCGTGGTTTCTCCTTGCCCTGCCGGCTTCTGTGGTCATTGCCTCAATGTTCACAATATTTTTAGCAGTCCAGAATGCGCCGGTTTTGATCCAAAAAGATATTGGTCGCTTTGTGCAACCTATTGAAGACAAGACATCAAAACCATAAACGTTTATGACAACTGTGTTAATGCAGCGCGCACGCTACGAATGAAATAGCCCAAGAATAAATCTAGTACCGTGCGTCAACGACAGCTATACTTGCAAGCCTTCAAGCCAACAAAACGAAGGTGTGCTCTTGGCAAAAATCGGCCGAAAAAACTTATTGGAAATCATTAAACTAGAAGCTCATGGCGCTTATCTTCAAGGTGGCTGGCTAGGCGAGATTCTATTACCTAAACGCTACGTTCCTGATGATTGCGAGATCGGTGATCCAATCAATGTTTTTGTCTATCTGGATTCAGAAGATCGCTTTATTGCGACAACCCAGGAACCCAAAGCACAAGTCGGTGAAGTGGCCTTTTTAAAGTGTGTCGCCATCAATAAAACCGGGGCTTTTTTTGACTGGGGCCTGCCAAAAGAACTGCTTGTGCCATTTAATCAACAACATACCACGTTACGCGAAGGTCAATCCTATCTTATTTACCTTTACACAGATCCGGAAACTCACCGAATTGCGGCCTCCACCAAATTAAATAAGTTTATCCGCCCGGTTAACGACACCTATCAACAAGGTGACGCGGTGAGCCTACATATAAGTGCCATGACAGATTTAGGCTACAGCGCCGTTATCAACCATGATACCTGGGGTATGATTTTTTATAGTGATGTTGTAAAGCCGCTTAAAATTGGCCAACAGGTGTCCGGATTTATAAAGCGCATTCGGGATGATGGTAAAATTGACTTATCCCTCCATGCACCCGGATTTGCCAAAATAGATGCCCTGGCTGAAAAGATCATCAAGCTACTTGAAAAAAATGCAGGATACCTGCCGCTCACTGATAAAAGCAAACCAGAAGAAATTTATGAGAAATTGAGTGCCAGCAAGAAATCCTTCAAAACGGCAATCGGTACGTTATACAAGAAAAAGATAATACGCTTGGAAAGCGATGGCATCTACATTGATAAAACAAATTCATAAATACCACTGTAAACCATCCAAAAACCTTCTAAGCTGAATTCTGGAGATGAGCTGCATTCATGCAAGAACAACCTAACAATCCTTTACACGGTCTCACACTGGAAACCATCCTGATACGCCTTCAGCAGCATTATGGCTGGGAATCGTTAGCCAGAGAAATACCCATAAATTGTTTTAAGCATGAACCCAGCATTAAATCTAGTTTGAAATTTTTGAGGAAAACACCCTGGGCAAGAGCTAAAGTAGAGACGCTTTATATCAATCTCTGCCAAAGCCCTTGGTACAAAAAACCGACGGAAAATTGAGATAACGATCACTTTTTAAGGTGATCAAATAAATAGTTACTATTTTTCTCATACTCTTTGAAAAATTCCTGTATACTACTGCGCTATTTTCCGCCCTGACTTATTGAGTATAGTAATGACAGATTTAAGCAAATATCGAAATATAGGTATCTTCGCCCACGTAGATGCCGGTAAAACAACGACGACTGAACGTATTCTCAAGTTGACTGGTAGAATTCACAGAATCGGTGAGGTTCACGACGGCCAGTCTACTACCGACTTTATGGAGCAAGAAGCTGAACGTGGTATTACTATTCAGTCTGCTGCCGTAAGTTGCTTCTGGAAAGATCACCGCTTCAACGTTATCGACACCCCCGGGCACGTTGACTTCACCGTTGAAGTATATCGTTCTCTTAAAGTTCTCGATGGTGGTATCGGTGTATTCTGTGGTTCAGGCGGTGTAGAGCCTCAATCTGAAACCAACTGGCGTTATGCAAACGATTCAGAAGTTTCCCGTATCATCTTTGTTAACAAGCTTGATCGTATCGGTGCTGACTTCCTGCGGGTTGTTGATCAGGTTAAAAATGTATTGGGTGCAAACCCATTAGTCATGACACTTCCCATTGGCCGCGAAGACACATTCGTGGGTGTTGTTGATATCCTGAATCGCCAGGCTTACGTTTGGGATGAGTCCGGACAACCAGAAAACTACGAAGTTAAAGATATTCCTGCCGATATGGTAGACGATGTCGAAATGTACCGTGAGCAGCTGATCGAAACAGCGGTAGAACAAGATGAAGATTTAATGATGGCTTACCTGGAAGACGGTACTGAGCCTTCTATTGAAGACCTGAAACGATGCATCCGTGAAGGTACACGTAAACTGGACTTCTTCCCCACTTATTGCGGTTCCGCTTTCAAAAACAAAGGTATGCAGCTGTTACTTGATGCCGTTGTTGATTACCTGCCAAGCCCAACCGAAGTAGATCCTCAAGATCTGACCGATGAAGAAGGTAACCCGACTGGCAAGAAAGCAATTGTATCGCCAGAAGAGCCTTTCCGCGCACTGGCATTCAAAATCATGGATGACCGTTTTGGCGCCCTGACATTTATTCGCGTTTATTCAGGACAATTGCGTAAAGGCGACACAGTTCTGAACTCTGCTACCGGCAAAACAGAGCGTATCGGTCGTATGGTTGAAATGCAGGCAAACGAGCGAAATGAAATTGATTACGCTCAGGCAGGTGATATCCTGGCTGTTGTCGGCATGAAAAACGTACAAACTGGTCACACCCTGTGTGACGTTAAACACGAGTGTACACTGGAAGCCATGGTATTCCCGGAACCCGTTATCTCTATCGCTGTTGCGCCAAAAGATAAAAACGGTTCTGAGAAAATGGGTATTGCTATCGGCAAAATGGTCGCAGAAGATCCATCTTTCCGCGTTGAAACCGATGAAGATTCAGGTGAAACCATTCTGAAAGGCATGGGTGAATTACACCTGGATATTAAAGTAGACATCCTGAAGCGTACTTACGGCGTTGATCTGATCGTAGGTAAGCCACAGGTAGCTTACCGTGAAACTATTACCAAGCCGGTTGAAGACTCTTACACGCATAAGAAGCAGTCTGGTGGTTCTGGTCAGTTCGGTAAGATTGATTACCGTATTCGCCCAGGTGAGCCAAACTCAGGCTTTAAGTTCACATCTACGGTTGTGGGCGGTAACGTTCCTAAGGAATTCTTCCCAGCTATTGAGAAAGGCTTCGCATCGATGATGGTTGAAGGCCCTCTGGCGCGCTTCCCGGTTCTGGACGTTGAAGTTGAGCTGTATGACGGTGGCTACCACGCCGTTGACTCCTCAGCGATTGCGTTCGAAATCGCTGCCAAAGCAGCATTCCGTCAGTCCATGCCAAAAGCCGGCCCACAACTGCTTGAGCCCATCATGAAAGTAGACGTATTCACACCCGAAGATCACGTTGGTGATGTTATCGGTGACTTGAACCGTCGTCGTGGCATGATCAAGGATCAGGAGCCGAATGCAACGGGCGTGCGCGTTAAAGCTGACGTTCCACTTTCTGAAATGTTTGGCTATATCGGCCATCTGAGAACAATGACGTCTGGCCGTGGCCAGTTCTCTATGGAGTTCTCACATTACGCACCTTGCCCAACGAACGTTGCTGAAGAAGTTATTTCAGCGGCGAAAGCCAAGCGAGAAGCTGAAAAGAAATAAACCTGAGCATTCAGGCACAAAAAAGGCGGATATTTATTCCGCCTTTTTTTATTTCAGTTTTAATGAATTAGCTCAAAGCATAGCGCAATAGACTAAGCTCTCTTAGCCAGAATTACTGCAAACCAATATGATTTGCGGTAAGTACTTTAGTCATCGCACTGGCCGCCGCTAATCCGAGCGTTTTACTAAGACGCTCAAACGGATCC
>JBFHPN010000154.1:0-5759 GCA_041592735.1 Oleiphilaceae bacterium
AATATTACCGCAAACAGAAGTATTTATTGTTCAAATGCATGGACTAAGACAACAAGTGCATATGTTTTAGCTACTGCTCCTTTTAGATATGTCGTAGGTTCTATTTACAACGGTACCTTAGCATCAAATTCGTGGGACATGATGAAAAGAAGAGCTATGAATATAGCTCACCCGGCTGGGATATTTGATGAGAATGCCAGAACTGATGGGCAGTATGGTGATATTGGAATATTATTAGAAAAAATTGCTTTATTAGAAAAGAAATACGGCCACCTAAATGTGAATTTCACTTTAGTTGGTCATAGCATGGGGACGATTGTTTTAAACAATCTTTTATCTCGTTATCAGCGTTATGTTGAAGAAACGAATTGGTTGTCGAATATTGTCTATATGGCTGCTGCTGCAAATATTGAAGATACGCTAGCAATTATTCCGAATGTTCTTAGGAATAATAAAAATAACATTAATTTCTATAACTTGACGTTAAACAGGGTATCTGAAGTAGCAGAAATCAACCTTGCTGGGTTATTAGCTGGTAGTGGATCCTTGCTGACATCGATAGATAAGTATCATGATGAACCTGAGCACTATCTCAGAAGAACTATACGATCGGAAGTAAATATCCAGTCTTCTCTTGATGTTCTTGTGCATGCATTCGATGGTATGGATGATGCAGTAACGCTAAAAGCATTTAATTCTACATATGACTCTTCGCCGCAAAAACATGGTGATTTTGGAGACGAGAAGTTTTGGGAAAAACGCTTCTGGGAAATTCCTACGTTTGAAACTGGCTTACTAGTGAACGAGCAAACTAACTGCAATTAGAAATAGTCACTTAATTAAGTTTTCTGTTAACTCCAAAGAATCAATCACTTTAAATAGAGCCATAAAATTGGCTCTATTTTTTGTAGCTTACCCAAAAAATTGAGTTGCTATTTTTCCAGCCTAAAAGGGGACGGAGTGAACCTCCCACAGTTTAACGGACACTTTTAATCAGAGGCAAAGCCTCATGAAGGAGTGTTCCATGACCAATAATCGTAAGCCCTATAAAACCTATCCAAAAGAGTTCAAACTAGAAGCCATTCGTATGATGGAATCGTCTGATAAACCAGCTAGCGAAATAGCAATGCAGCTGGGTATCAGGCGAAATCAACTCTACAAGTGGAAAGAACAAATGAGCAAGAATGGAGACGTGGCTTCTAGTAAAAAAGGCCGCCCAAAAAAAGAAGAACAAAGCGAAATTAGCCGGTTGCGTGCTGAAAATGCGAAACTGAAAGAGGACGTCGAAATCTTAAAAAAGGCGGCAAAGTACTTCGCGAGAGAACAGGAGTGAAGTACGCCTTTATTCGTGATCACCGAGACCAGCACGCTGTCACGCGTTTGTGTGACTTAATGGAAGTATCGACCAGTGGTTACTATGATTGGTGTGATAGGCCAGAAAGTTTGCGCAGTCGAGAGAATCGTGAACTCACACAAAAGATACGGAATGCCCATAAGAAATCGAAACTGGTTTATGGCTCGCCAAAGATCCACAAGGATCTGTTGGCCGATGGAGAACGCTGTAGTGTTAACCGGGTTGCGAAACTGATGAAGCAAGCGGACATTCAGTCGAAACTGCGTCGTAAGTTTGTGATAACCACGAACTCTAAGAACACAGTAGCGCCTGCGCCTGACTTGTTAAAACGCAACTTTCGTGTTTCAAAGCAGAACTATGCCTGGGTTTCTGATACAACCTTTATTCCAACACGAGAAGGCTGGCTCTATCTGGCTGTCGTGTTAGACCTCTTTTCCCGGCAAGTGATCGGCTGGGCAATGAGTAAAAATAATAATGCTGAGCTTGTCGAGGATGCTCTCACCATGGCTATTTGGAGGCGAGGAAAGGTTGAAAGTGTGATCGTACATTCAGATCAAGGAAGCACCTATGCATCAAGCAGATACCGAAACCAACTAAGGAATCATAAACTAATATGCAGTATGGCCCGAAAAGGCGAATGTTTAGATAATGCGGTAGCAGAGAGTTTCTTTGGCTCACTGAAAAACGAACTGGTGTATCACGAAGATTACTACAGTCGAAAGCAAGCCAGGCAAAGTATCTTTGAGTATATCGAGGTGTTCTATAATCGCCAGAGGAGGCATGCAACTTTAAACTATATGGCACCGGCTGAGTTCGAAGCGTTGCATGCCGGTAATTAAACCGTCCGTTTTATTGGGGGAAGCTCAGAGGGATTAAAAATTAATCCCTCCGTCCCCTTTAAAAAGATCAAAAACTAACACGTTTTTTCACACTCAATGCTGGCATTTTTACGCGCTATTTCTGGTGTATGTAATTCACTTGGATGCAATGAAACAGAATTGTCCCAAAGACGATGCCAGAGTAATAAGAGTCTTTTCATATCTATTTGATCTTCGATTCGTTCGGCTCGCTTGGCTTCGATGATGCTGTTAGGTAGAAGTGTGCCTATGGCGAAGTTGAAGGCGTAATTATTCTCGAAACCCATTCTTAGGTCCGTCATTACTATCTGCCCATTGCGCTCAGCCGCTCGATAGAAACCTTTGGTAAACCAAACGAGGCGAACGACATCCCAGTGTTCAGTGATGCCTGCAAGAAGCTGCTCGCCTTTCGGGTAGGCTCGGAACTCGATTGATTTAGCAGAGTCCCAGAGTGCAACATGGCCGACGAGATATTGATTCTCCTCCAGGATTACCACGCGCCAAAGCAGGGTGTTAAATGGCGTGGGGGTGCTTAATAGATCGCGAGCCTGAATCCCCTGGTGCGCTATCGCTACATCGATCTTTTGGTGAAGCCAGGCTTTAGCCGCTAAAGACCAGGACAGATAAACAGAGCTTACACAGAGTGCAATAATAGTCGCTTTTTTTGCTTTCTCGCTTGTCCAGCCCCAAATTCCAGCCAGGATCAGGCTAGCCAACAATGGAACTGTGTAAAACGGATCAATGATGAAGACGCTTGATATTCCGAATGGGTGTTCTGTGAACGGCCAGAGCAGTTGTGTGCCATACACGGTAAAGGAATCTAACAAGGCATGGGTCCAGAGAATGGCAAGCACGGTAATGGCCCATTGCATTCGATAAGGGCGTGAATTCGGGTGGCATTTAAGAATTAACCAGACGATGACAGGAGTGACCAGTAAGTGAATAAACAGACTATGGCTAAAACCTCGATGATAGGTGAAATCTTCAACGGCTCCGCCAAAGGCAATTAATACATCCAGATCTGGAAGGGTCCCCAGCGCAACTCCCAATACAGGGGCGAGGTAGCCAACTTTTCGGCCCATAAAAGCATGTCCAACGGCCGCGCCAAGCGCCGCTTGTGTAACTGAGTCCATTTATTTCCCCGAACAAGAGAGTTTCATTGCATATTGCTGAAAGGTTTATTCTAACGAATTTTACTATTGCGAGGGCAAGTTGGATCACATCTCAACGCGTTGTAGCGCTTGTAAAAAAGATAGACAGCCGCGTTATTATGCATCTTCAGTCGTATTTTTGATACTTGATCAAGAAGCGCTGGTCGCTTTTCCTGACGATAGCTAATTTTCTTGCAGGTATTGAAAATTCGAAGATAAGCTCCAATATGCTTATTCTTATAAGGTATTTATGTTCAAAGGAATGTGTTTATGAAAGCAGCGTCAACGGTGGAATTTGGGTTGAGTTCTCCTCTTGAGTTAATAGAAACAAGCCGGCCCGAGCCGGGTGCCAGGGATGTGCTTGTAAAGGTCGTTGCGACGTCGGTTAATCCTAAAGACTGGAAACTTAATCAGCCTTTTTCTTCACTGATCCCTTCGCTTGGCCCTTGGGCTAAACCTGTCATTATGGGCGATGACCTTGCAGGCGTTGTGGTAGCAAAGGGTCAAGAGGTTAAGGGTATAGATATCGGAGATGCTGTGTATGGCATGGATATGCGTTTAAGAACGGCAGCATGTGCAGAGTTCGCGCGTATAGATGCCCGATGTGTGGCCTTAAAGCCTAAAACGCTTAATTTCGCTGAAGCCGCAGCGACCCCTCTGGCGGGATTGACAGCTTTGCAGGGGCTCAGGATTGCTCGGGTCGGGCCGGGAACAAAGGTATTGATTATTGGCGCTTCAGGGGGGGTGGGTACCTTTGCGGTACAGATAGCCAAAGCGATGGGCGCGATGGTGACCGGTGTGTGCAGTACTGCCAATGTGGCATTGGTAAAAAAATTAGGGGCTGATGAGGTGATAGATTATCGGCAGGAAGCGTTCACGGATCGACAAGATGATTTTGATGTCGTCTTCGATGTCACCTCTTATCAGAGCCTGGCCTCTTGCTGGGGGTTATTGAAGGATGGGGGGGTATTTGTGTCAACGGGGGGTAATGCGACTGCCATTATCGGCGCTATGCGAGACCGCATCCTTTGTCAGCAGAAAAAATCAAAAAGTGTCTGGGTGAGCCCAAACAGGCAGGATCTGGAACAGCTTGCCGCTTATATTGATCAAGGTTTAGTCAGGCCTGTTATCGATAGCCAGTACGCATTTGAAAAGGTGAATGATGCGTATGTCCGAAGTAAATCTGGTCGATCTGTGGGTAAGGTGGTGGTGCTTGTCAGTGATAGGGAGGCTTGATGATGAAACTTTCCCTCAAAGCAGCCCTCTTTTCCGCCTTTATTTTTCCGGGTTCCGGGTATTTTCTGGTGAATGCCAGGTTTAAAGCCTATCTCAGTTTATTGATCGTTTCGTCGGGGTTAGTGATCGTTATGATGGAAGCCGTTTATAAAGCGCAAGTGATTGCCGAAAAAATAGTATCCGGTCACATTTCTTATGAAATATCGGTCATTAGAGAACAAATTTTAGTTATCCCGGGGAGATTTGACGCTAACATGATCGCTTATGCCTCATGGCTGGTTGCGTTGATATGGTTTGTCGGGATTGTTGATAGTTACAGGCTAGGCAGAGCACTAGAAAGGCAACAGTAGCGGTGAGATAAAACTAAAGTGGAAGGAGAGTTGTATCATGGAATCTGGCATGGAACAGGCGCCAATTAACGAAGCGCGCCCAGTCAATGGAAGTCACTCGCAATTAAAGCAGTCATATTTTGAGTTTACGGGCCAGGGCTTCGAATATTTCAAAATATGGATAGTCAATATATTACTGACCATTCTAACCCTGGGCATTTATTCGGCCTGGGCGACAGTAAGAAATAATCGCTATTTTTATTCTAATCTCCATCTGGATGGGAGCCATTTCAGTTATTTGGCGGAGCCTCTTCAGATTCTCAAAGGCAGAATTATTGCCGTACTTGCATTTGCTGTTTATTACTATGCGCTGACCAAGTACCCGTTCTTTGGCTTGGCCTTAACCCTGGCCTTGATCTTCGTTATTCCGTATTTTTACAACCAGGGATTAGCATTTAACCACCGTATGTCTGCGTACAGGAATATTCAATTCCGCTTTAAAGGCTCTTACGGGCAGGCGTTTATGGTGTTGTATATCTGGCCATTGCTGGGTGTTTTGACGCTGGGGATTTTGATACCTTTGAGTATCCTGAAAATGCATCAGTACACCGTGAGAAACTCTGCCTACGGAACGAGCTCATTTTCCTATGAAGCCTCGCATATGGATTATGCGAAGATTTTCCTGATTATATTAGGTGCAGGTCTCACCATGGGGGCGATCTCCTGGGTGATCACTCAGGCACTTCCAGAAATGGCATTTCTGGGGGTTGTCTTTTTTGCTGTATTCTATTTTATTGCGTTTATCTTCATGATGGTTCAAATGACCAATATC
>JBFHPN010000155.1:0-5745 GCA_041592735.1 Oleiphilaceae bacterium
AAACCAAGTGTGGTTTTATCCTGATGGGAAAAATAAAGAGACATTTTTATCTGACAATCACTACCTGAAAGTCTGATCACTGCCTCGCAGGGAGTGGATTTGTCTACAAGAAAGTGGTCCGGTTTGTGTACCAGAATGCCTCGAAGTGAGATATCCAGTACTTCGGTATTCCATTCCATACCATTCTGTTGAAGGGTGCACTCTGCATTGAATAGTATTCGGCTGAATTGGCGTCGTTCATCTTTTTTTTGTTCTTCGTGTGTATCAACGCTCATAGTAGAGTCCTGCTGAAAAATCGCACATGTTATTGAAAGGCTTTTTTTATTATTCGTATGACAAAAGGCCTATTCAAAATATATGTCGAATAGGCCGTTCCTGCAAGTTTAATCAGTGTTTAGGCTGTTTATCATGCCAGTTTTTTATAGTTCATACGTGTTGGTGCCTTTGCTTGTTCACCTTTACGTTTTTTGAAGTCCTCTTCGTAATCAGAATAGTTACCTTCGAACCAAATAACTTCGCTGTCTCCTTCAAAAGCTAAAATATGGGTCGCAATTCTGTCGAGGAACCATCTGTCGTGCGAGATGACGACCGCGCACCCAGGGAATGCCAGAATTGCTTCTTCAAGCGCTCGTAAGGTCTCAACATCCAGATCGTTTGTGGGCTCGTCGAGTAACAGCACATTTGCGCCCTGTTTGAGTAATTTCGCCAAATGCAGCCGATTACGTTCACCACCGGAAAGTTCGTTGACTTTCTTCTGTTGATCATTGCCACGGAAATTAAAACGACTGACATAGGCGCGTGAGGGCGTTTGATAGTTGCCGATCTGAATCATATCACTGCCGCCACTGACTTCCTGCCAGACAGTGTTGTTGTTATTTAAGTCTCGGGTTTGCTCAACATAGGCAAGCTTTACAGTTTGACCAATTTCAAGGTCACCGGTATCTGGTTTTTCTATTCCGGCTATTAATTTAAACAGGGTTGATTTACCCGCACCATTGCCCCCGATAACACCCACAATGCTGCCAGGAGGAATGGCAAAACTCAGATTTTCATAGAGTAGCTTGTCATTATATTTTTTGCTGATGTTATGCACTTCAATGACTTTATCCCCCAAGCGAGGGCCGGGTGGAATGTATATCTCCATGGTTTCATTGCGTTTTTGCACTTCTTGAGAGTTGAGTTCTTCAAAACGTTGCAGGCGCGCTTTACTTTTTGCATGGCGTCCTTTCGGGTTGCTGCGTACCCACTCAAGCTCGGATTTAATACTTCGATTCCGGGCATCTTCCTGCTTTTGTTCATGCTCTAAGCGGCGCTCTTTGTTTTCCAGCCACTGAGAATAATTGCCCTCAAAAGGAATACCATGGCCACGATCAAGCTCAAGTATCCAGCCGGCGACATTATCCAGGAAATAACGATCGTGGGTAATGGCAACCACCGTTCCCGGGTAGTCATGAAGGAAACGTTCCAGCCAGGCGACACTCTCAGCATCCAGGTGGTTGGTGGGTTCGTCGAGAAGCAGCATATCGGGTTTGGATAAGAGTAATTTGCATAGGGCTACACGACGTTTTTCACCTCCCGAAAGATTGGCAACTTTAGCATCCCAGGGGGGTAATCTAAGGGCGTCGGCGGCTACTTCAAGCGTTCTTTCAAGGTTATGACCATCCGCCGTTTCAATATAGGCTTCCAGCTTGGCTTGTTCGGCTGCAAGTGCATCAAAGTCGGCATCGGGTTCGGCATACGCTGCATACACCTGATCAAGACGACTCAGTGCATCTTTCAGTTCACGCAAGCCATCTTCGACGTTAGTACGCACATCGGTTTCTTCGTTTAGTTGGGGCTCTTGTGCAAGGTAGCCGACTTTGATACCGGGTTGTGGACGGGCTTCACCGATATAATCTTTATCTACGCCGGCCATAATGCGCAACAGGGTGGATTTACCCGCGCCGTTTAAGCCCAGTACGCCGATTTTAGCGCCTGGAAAAAAAGACAGGGAAATATCTTTCAGGATTTCTTTTTTGGGCGGGACAACTTTGCCCACCCGATTCATTGTAAATACATATTGAGCCATAATGAGTTTGCCTAGCGGGTCTCTGTGGGTGATAAGTGAGCAGAACTTAGCTAAAAAAAACTGACTTGGCAATGCTTTTAGCCGGCTTTGGCAAAAGACTTTTTGAAAGGTTCCTGAGAATTCAACGAATTGACAGGAACCTGTTTGATGTGTTCATTATATGAACAGATTTGGAGCCTGTTGGCTATTTTTGGCTAAGCTTGCGAGCTCCCAGCAGGCCTAATATACCCATGCCAAAAAGCGCCCAGGAGCTGGGCTCAGATACATTTCGTGTAATGATACGTGCCTCATCTATCCAGTATTTGCCTATGGACATGGAGTTGATCAATAGACTCTGTTCGCTTTCAAGAGTAAACAGATCATGCTTTTCCATTCTGCGTGAGATACTTTGCTCGTAAACTGTGCCGCTATTGCCAAGTAAGGTGTCGGATTTTTTAAGATACTCACCGCCCAGAATAATTGCCACAATGTTGCCATTGAAATTAAACCGCTGATTCTTTATAGATCCCTTGCTAACGCCGGGGGTGTCGAAGTGGAGCAGGTATGAACTATAAATACCGCTATTCAGATAGAGCCCGCTTTTCGAATGTGTAACGCCCGTGAACCTGTCCCCGACAAACAAATTGCTGTTGAGCAAGTAGTCAACAAGTACCGTATTGGCATTTATGGATTTGTTTTGGGCTTCAGCAATTACTTGGATATTCGCAGATTCTTTACCTCCCCAGCGAAGATTCTCAGAGGCTCCGGGTATTATCGGTGATGCCTGAACACTCAAGGTAAAACCAAGTATAAAGGCGCTGATTAACGGGAGTTTTAGAAGGTTTCGATACATCATGTAACCTGCAGCATATCAGAAGGATAGAAAGTAATTTGTTAGCATGAGTCTATGCTTTCTTTAATATTCTACAATCTGCTGGCCTAAGGTTTTGCAATCGTTTACAGAATCGCAAAGTATGGCTATCTGGCACGCTGGTATTTCAGTGATGCAGGCATAAATATCTGGTTGCCCGGTTTAAGGTGGCGGTGGTTTGATCTGGATCATCTGAGGATCGGTGATTAGTGTTTTAGAGTGGAAAGGTAAGATATACGACTAACCCACTTGAGGAAATGAACTGATGTATAATGAGCGACATGATTTACTACATGAATTACCGGAACATAAAGCGTTGATTCATGAATTGAAAATGAAGAATAGTCACTTCGCCAAATTATTTGATGCGTATCATCAGACTGATGATGAAGTGCACCGAATCGAAACCGGTGTCGAAACTACGGCAGATGATTACCTGGAGCAGCGCAAGAAGCACAGATTGTCACTCAAAGATCAATTGTTTGCGATGATTCAAAAAGAAATAACCGCATAGCATCCTCTTTAAAGGCTTATATGTTGCCTGCCGACTTTTAGTGAGTCGGCAGCGCTGAGTCTGCCTGCTTATAAATTGACAGTTTGCAGATTACAGTCTAAAACAATTACATCTTCTCTGTGTCAGTCGAGTCGGTGAGTCCGCTTTCCACCTCAAAAGCTCAGACAGGGTTAACATAGCTTTGTACCTTGGATAATGGATTTCATAAGGGAGAGTGCCATGAACCTGTTTGTAGATGTGGTTGTTTGTTTTATTATTTTGTTAGTTGTTGTTGGGTCCAGGTTTAATACCTGGCCGTCTGAAAGGTCCCGGTTATTTGATGGAAAACCTGCTGATTATATTGATGCGGGTCGCTATCGTGGTTTTTGCTTTCTGTATATTCTGACGTTTTTCGTCATTAGTGCTGTCTTATATAGTTTTCCTGAATTTTTGAAACTCATCCCTGGCATGGAAGCTGATTTCGTGCCGGTCAGTTACACCATGTGTGCCATTCTGGTTGTCTCTCTGTTAGCGCAGCATAATCTGGCTGCTTATGATGAAAAGTGGCGCAAGCAGCTTCATGAGTGGGCGCGTATTCCCCGTTATGTGGAGGAGATTTCCAGCGAAATACTATTGCAGGATTTATACACACCTGTAGAAGAATATCGTGCACAGCTGAAAAAAGAATTACTCAGGGATGATCCTGCTTATGCATCTTGGGAGCAGGTGATTGCGCGTATCGAGATCGAAAAAGCGAATCATACGATTGAATGGTCATATCTCAAGTGTGCGAGCTTGATGCTAATTCTGAGAGATATTTGTGGAAGTCAGTTTTCAGAAAGTATCAAAATGAAAGCATCACGTATTGAAGAACTTCGTCGTTTGGTGTCTCTGACTAAGCCAGCAGACAAGCAATATATGAGCTATAAAACCGAGCTGGAAGAAATGTCCCGCTATTTTATAGAGAATATTTGCAAGTACCTTATAAAAAAATACCCGCGTATGGATTTGCAGTACAGTGCGTTCAAGAATCTGGGTTTTACCATTCGTCAGCATGATAATGCCAACGTCAGTGTTCGCGATGCCATTATTCTCTGTTCGATGGGGGTGGCCGCAGTTTCTGTGCTATCGGTAGTTATGCTGCTGTTGATACTCGATGCGCGGAGTGATCGTGAATTTTGGACCCTAGAAAAGTTTTTCGGTTGGTCACTAGGTAGTATTGAGTGTCTGATGATCGCTATATTTGTGGGTTTATTAGTAAAACGCATGTCTTCATCAACAGGCCGTATTGGGATTAGTAAATACCTGATGGTCTTTTTGTTTTCGACGCTGGCGTCTTTTGTATTTTTTCAGTTTGCTCAGGATCTGAATCAGCAAAGTGCAAATTTGCCCTATGCCAGGTTTCTTTTGGCAATGTCCTTTTCAAGCCTGAGCGTGGTGGTGTTAAGTGCGCTGTCTAGTACCAATCTGGAAAGGCAGGATGTCATAGTTTCCTCTCTCTTTTATGGTTTTGTGTTAGGAGTGGTAATGGCGATGTTCCAGATATTTACCTCTCTGGCATTTTCGTGGGAGCGTTATGTGTTTCCTGAGACGGTGGCTGAGTTTTTTCTGAAAGATGAGTCAAAAATGATATTGTTGGGGCTGGTTGGGTTTTTTAAGGGTTTTGCACTTGGAGGAAGTGTCAGTTACTTTATTCAGGATACCCAGCGTAAGCAATTGATGGAAACGTTGCGTCAAAACCCTCGGATTGATCGTGTGATGTTTATGTCCTGCCAGGCGGACGGTAAAGCATTTAATGTTAGCACTAAAGATATCTCTAAAAACGGCTTAAAATTGCAGACTCGTCGTGAGCTTAGTCAGGGTAGTACTATTGTTATGGAGTCACACATGTTTGGTCGTGTGGAGGGGGTAATCCGGTGGACCCGCAAACTGTTCTGGGGCAGAAAGCAAATAGGTGTTCAGTTGACCAGCCCTGGCCCGCGGTTTAATCAGTTTCTTCGAGAGCGTTATGGTGAATATTACGCTTGAGGCATATGACGAGTAATGCTGAAGAAGCCTCGTTCAGGAGGCAGACAAGGCGTGCTTAATTATCCTCAATATTGCGCTTCCCCGTCTTGCTATTGAGTTATCATTTTTCATTCACGCGGTAAACGGCTATCGATTCAGGTTTGCAGAAGCGGGCGCCGCTTTGTTCTTTAAGCCCTGTTGCACTCAAACCACTTAACAGATAGACAATTATTGATGAAGTTCAAGGATTATTCGTATAAAATGGCGCGTTTTTTGACCGACGGGCTTTTTGTTATTTGATGAAAGCGTCCATAAAATGGTTGATAT
>JBFHPN010000156.1:0-5691 GCA_041592735.1 Oleiphilaceae bacterium
AAGGCATGCATGCTAAACCACCATAGGTCATCAGCAGGGTAAAATCATAACGGAATTCAGGGCTGTCTATCGGATTGCTCATGAACAAGAAAGGGACCCAGGCAATCGGTAATACAACCAGCACAGAGAGCATCGTAATACTTCTTGGCCCGATTAAAAATACTGCGCCACACGCTTTTGCCAGCCAAAGCCAGCTAACCAACAGAAGCATCGTATGTGTGAATTGCAAGGTGTGCCCGCCCCCCCAGAAGAGCAATTCAAAATAGGCCTCGCCTTGATAGTCCGCTGGCAACATGCGAAAACTTGCCAACATGGCGACAAAAGCAAACACGACGGGAAATACCGATAAATAGATCCCCCAACTCAAACCACCTCCGCTAGCTAGCAGTGATACAGGTGGTGTCCGCAAACGAGTTGTCAGCGCCAACAAAATACCTGCACAAAAGAGAATCAAGGCCAGATAGAAAACCGGATGTTGAAGCACCGGCACATAATTATTCAAGATAGGTGAACCCACGCCAAAAAACGGACAAATCACCAACAACAGAGTTCCGGTTACTGAAACATACCAGGCGAACTGATCCCATTTACCACCACTTGCCGGATTACTGACAGACCAGAAAACAGCCGCCATAGAAAGAAACCAAATCAGCACAGATAAATCCACATGAACAACAAGTGCAACATGAAAAAAATCTATCCACGGAATAACAGACTGCACCCCGGGCGTTCTGGACAGCACAAGAAGTAGCGAAAACACGCCTGCTGCAAGCAAGCTGAAGACAGCCAGAGACAACCACTTCCTGACCATTGCGATCTGTTGCGAATGCAGTAGCGCGATTGAAAAAGGATGGATTAGCTGATCCGGCCCCTCTTTGCCAGATGTTTCTTGAAGCACCAGAATGTCCCCTCTTAAATGGTTTTTATACTGTTATTTGCGTAATGGGGGATATTAAACACGCTAAACCAATCTGTAGAAAGCGTAAAAAAAGAAAAAAGTAAAAATGTTAACTTAATCTAATTAGCACTTGCATAATGTAAAGCCTTAAGTAAATAATGTGCCCGCGATAGATAATTTAACCCCTTAGGGGTATTTATCTACTTCAGGAGGTATTAATCTACTCCAGAAACTTAGGGCCGATTTAATAATAAGAACGCAGTAATACATTTAGCGGCCATAAGTATAATTAGCAAAAAACTCGACTTAATAACTAAAAAACAATGAAAGGGGATGAAACCGACGTATGCCTTGTTCGGTTTCTTCATAACGACTGACTAAACCAAGTTCTGAATTAAATCCGGGTTATACAGTTCAGTAGCTTCAGGTATTTAGTAAGACGCTGCAAGCGGTCATTATGTAGTCGACAGGCCAACAGAGCAGTCTGGCTTGTTCGTATAATAAGAAAAACTAGATATTTTTAGCCTCTCACCAATGAAATATTCGGTTAACGAGGTCATCAAACGCAACGTTGACAGCCTATAAGCTTGTTTCAACATTGCGTTAGCTTGATCCATTCAGAAGTTGGTCACCTTGATGAGGATCAACGGATGCCACAGTATGTACGCAATAAAAGACGGCAAACGAGCGCTGGAGGACTACTTACCAGGCTTGCATTATTACCGGCTTTTCTGCTCAGTTCTTCAGCAGCTTTTGCGGAATATAAACTAAACCTTCCGACACCTGTTTCACCGGTCACCAAAGAAGTATTTGATCTTCATATGCTGACGGCAGCCGTCGCTCTGATCATCATGATCATCGTGACGGTAGTGATCTGTTACGCCATCTTCAAGTTTAGAAAGTCGAAAGACTATCCGGCTGATCAAGAATTTCACAACGGCTGGTTCGGCACCTGGTCATGGATACTCGTTCCTCTTATTGTTCTCGGCATAGATTTGAGCATTGCCAGCAGTGCCAGCTCAACCTTTGATTTGATTGAAGACAAAACGCCAGCGGACATTACCGTCAAGGTGACGGGTTCACAATGGAAATGGACCTACGAATACCTGGAAGACGACATCCGCATTGTCAGCAGCCTGCTGCCTGAGGCAGAAGCAGGCGAAGGTTATTTACGAATGGTAGATAACC
Source organism: Oleiphilaceae bacterium (assembly GCA_041592735.1). GTDB lineage: Bacteria > Pseudomonadota > Gammaproteobacteria > Pseudomonadales > Oleiphilaceae > PZPK01. The sequence continues at coordinate 2,087 of JBFHPN010000156.1, forward strand.
CGCTGGTTCTCCCCACACAAAAACGCATTCGCTTCCTGCATACCGCTTCGGATGTTTTACATGCCTGGTGGGTGCCAGCCATTGCGGTCAAAAAAGACTCTATTCCCGGTTATATCAATGAAACCTGGACCATTATCGAAGAAGAAGGCAATTACCAGGGCCAGTGCGCTGAGAACTGTGGTACCGGCCATGCTTATATGCCAATTCAGGTCAATGCGGTTTCCGAAGCAGAATACAACACATGGATGAGCGAACAAAAAGCCATCAAGCTTGCCAAAGCGGCAGAAGCATCATCTGACACTATCTGGTCCATGGACGATTTAATGAGTCGTGGCGAATCTCTTTACGTAAAGAACTGCGCAGCGTGCCACCAGGCCTCGGGTGAAGGTATTCCTGGTGCATTCCCGGCACTTAAAGGCAATAAAATCGCCACTCAGGATATGGCCAAGCATATTGAGGTGGTCGTAAAAGGCGTTGCCGGAACAGCCATGGCAGCCTGGGCAGGACAGCTAAACGATTTGGAACTGGCGGCTATCATTACCTATGAACGTAATGCATGGGGCAACAACACTGGTGAATTAGTTCAACCCGCTGACATTAAAGCGGCACGCTAATAGAGGAGATTAGAATGAGTTATACGACGACCCAAAACGATCACCAGACAGATCATCACGAAGCCGACCACCATGGCCCGCCAAAAGGCATAGGCCGCTGGTTGTTCAGTACCAATCATAAAGACATTGGTACCATGTATTTGATTTTTTCACTCATCATGCTGTTTCTCGGTGGCGGCATGGCCATGCTTATCCGTGCAGAATTATATCTGCCTGGCCTGCAATTTTTAGAACCAGACCTGTACAACAACATGGTCACCACCCACGCCCTTATTATGGTATTCGGTGTGGTTATGCCGGCCGCTGCCGGTATGGCGAACTGGATGATACCGCTGCAAATTGGCGCACCCGACATGGCGCTACCAAGATTGAACAACTTGAGTTTCTGGCTGCTACCAGCCGGTGCAACCTTGATGATGCTTTCTGTGATCGTTCCCTTCTTTGGCGGTGGCGCACCGGTTAACACTGGCTGGACACTCTACCCTCCGCTGTCGATTCAATCCGGCATGGGGATGGATCTGCTGATTTTCACCTTACATGTTCTGGGTATTTCATCCATTCTTGCTGCCATTAATATTGTGACCACGATCTTCAACATGCGTGCGCCCGGCCTGACCATGATGAAACTACCCTTGTTTGTCTGGGCCTGGTTATTTACCGGTATTCTGCTGATCATGATTATGCCCGCTCTGGCTGGAGGTGTAACCATGCTGTTGTTCGACCGCCATTTCGGAACCAGTTTCTTTGATGCAGCCGGTGGTGGTGACCCTGTGTTATTCCAGCACTTATTCTGGTTCTTCGGACACCCTGAGGTTTATGTATTACTGCTGCCATCCATAGGCGTACTCGGCATTATCGTGCCTACCTTCTCCCGTAAGCCATTATTCGGCTATGCTCCGCTGGTCTGGGGTATGGGCGTATTGCTGGTGCTGGGCATGGTGGTCTGGGCACATCATCAATACACCATCGGGATGTCTGTCGAAGCCACCAATTACTTTATGATCGGAACTATTCTTATCTCGATTCCGGTAGGTTTCATGCTTTTCAGCTTTATTTGTACCATGTGGCGCGGTGCCATGACCTTTGAAACCCCCATGCTTTTTGCGATTGCCATTATTGTGATGTTCTCGTTTGCAGGCACCACAGGGGTTATGCTGGCAGTCGTTCCTGCAGACCTGCAATATCACGACACCTACTTTGTGGTCGCGCACTTTCATTACGCATTAATACCCGGGGCCCTCTTCGGGCTATACGCCGGTGTTTTCTACTGGCTACCCAAGTGGACGGGGCACATGTATAACGAAAAACTAGGAAAGATATTTTTCTGGTGGACAACCATCGGCTTTAACCTGACCTTCTTCCCTCAGCATTTTTCAGGGCTCGCAGGCATGCCCAGACGCATCGTGGACTACAGTGTGCAATTCGTTGAATTCAATCAGATTTCCAGTATTGGCGCGCTGATCTTCGGTCTGTCTCATATTCTGTTTGTTTATATCATAATTCAGACAGTTCGTGGTGGTGAAAAAGCCGGTGACATGCCTTGGGAAGGTGCTCAGATCGGTACGCCTGGTCTGGAGTGGACGGTACCCTCACCACCCCCTTTCCATACATTTGAAACGCCTCCTACGGTTAAATAATGTTCAAATTTTTGCTTGCAGGTTTGCCTTGTAAACCTGCAAGCATTCAGATTGGAGTATTTATGCAAAATGATGAACAAAGCCCTGAATTAAAAAGAGCAAATTTACGCATGGCTTTATGCCTGGGCAGCGTTGCAATATTGAGTCTCGTCATGGCCGCCATTGGTGTCAGCAGAATGCTGTCTGCAGGCACATTTTAATCCGGCATAGAGAAGTCAGAACTCAATACTTTTTTGGTCATGTAAATAAGGTTGCTGGTGAATGGAACAAGATACGCCCCAAAAAACACCCGGAAAAAACACCCGGAAAACGGTGTTAACGCTTTCTATTGTTACTGTATTAATGTTTGGTTTCGCCTTTGCAATGGTTCCGCTTTATCGCCTTATTTGCGATGTCACTGGCTGGAACAGCATTGCCACAACAGGTGGGCGCATTCAAAGCAATGACCTTGCAAGCGCCGAGAACACGGATAAAAAAGAACGTATCGTAACCGTGCAATTCGATGCCACCATCAATGGAAATGTAAATTGGGAGTTTAAACCTTCGGTTCGGCAAATGCAGGTGACCTTGGGAAAAATGACGACCACCAGCTATTACGTAAAAAACAATTCAGGAAAAGACGTCATTACCCAGTCGATTCCGGGCGTAACGCCCTGGCAAGCAAATGAGCACCTGAAGAAACTGGAATGTTTTTGTTTTACGACCCAGACATTAACCGCTGGCGAAGAAAAAGATATGGGCTTGCAGTTCATGATTGACCCGAATCTTCCTGAAGATATTCATACGCTGACACTGTCCTATACTATTATGGATACAGACAGAACAGACGTATTGAATCCGAATAAGTCCAATTTACCATCGATAAAATCTAACAATCATGAGCATCATCATCACGATCATGCCACTCACTCCACTAAAAGCTAACGATAATAAATGAGGGTATTATGACAGCAGCAAGTTCTGGAAATTACTATGTTCCGCATGGCAGCCAGTGGCCCATCATTGCCGTTTTAGGTATTTTTTTTACGGCATTAGGCGTTGCATTCTGGGCCAACGATATAGGCGTAGGCAGTTATATGATCTTTACAGGCCTGGGTATTATCACCTACCTGTTCTTCGGCTGGTTCAGTGATGTCATTAACGAAAGCATGGGCGGAAAATACAGCCCTCAAGTTGATACCTCTTTCCGTCAAGGAATGATCTGGTTTATCACCTCTGAGGTGTTTTTCTTTATCGTCCTCTTTGGCACTTTATATTATTTCAGAGCCATTTCATTACCCTGGCTGGGCGGAGAAGGCCACTTGGGCAGTTCAAACCTCTTATGGGATGGATTCAAAGCGACCTGGCCCCTATT
>JBFHPN010000157.1:0-5664 GCA_041592735.1 Oleiphilaceae bacterium
AAGCAGCCGGGCCAATTGGTCCGCATTGGTAACATCATTGATTGACGCCACAGGCAACACAGGCGCCGAGCCTAAAACGCGACTTATAATATCAGGGATTTTGTTGAAAGGGATATTACCTTTTAGAAAGGCATCCACAGCAACTTCATTCGCTGCATTCAGGGTTGCGCAAGCCGTTCCCCCCAGATTAAATGCCGACTTCGCCAAGCCCAGACAAGGGAAATTAGCATGTGCCGGCCGTTCAAAACTTAATTGACCCAGGGCAAACAAATCCAGTGAAGGCACACCGGAATCGATTCTTTCAGGCCAAGCGAGGCCATAAGCGATCGGTGTACGCATATCAGGATTGCCCATCTGGGCCAGCACCGATCCATCCTGGTATTCCACCATGGAATGAATAATACTCTCAGGATGAACATGCACATCAATCTGTTCAGGCTTAACATTGAACAGCCAGCATGCTTCAATAAGCTCCAGGCCTTTATTCATAAGCGATGCAGAATCAACCGAGATTTTCTGGCCCATACTCCAGTTGGGATGCTTACATGCCTGTTCAACCGTCACACCGGCAATCTGCTCACTTGAATAGCCCCTGAAAGGCCCGCCAGAAGCGGTCAACATAATCCGTCTGATATCCTTGACGGTATCACCACAACGGTAACCCATAGGCAAACACTGATAGATGGCATTATGTTCACTATCAATCGGTAACAGCACGGCTCCATGCTGCTCCACTTCTTTCATAAACAATTCACCAGACATCACCAGCGATTCTTTATTCGCCAGCAAGACTTTTTTACCTTCTCTGGCCGCAGAGAGATTAGCCTGCAAGCCTGCAGCGCCAACAATAGCCGCCATTACCACATCTACATCTTTATGCGCTGCAACGATCTCAAGCGCATTCACACCCGAAAGCACCTCGACAGGAAGGCCTGCTAATTTTATTTTCTGCGCGAGTTGTTCAGCAGCAGATTCATCAACCAACACGGCATATCTAGGCTGAAATCGTTCACACAGGGCAAATAATTCCTGATACTTATCAAAGGCAGTCAGAGAATGCACCTGATACCGCGAGGGATGGCGCTGTATTACATCAAGCGTATTCAGGCCGATCGAACCTGTTGCTCCGAGAATGCAAACATTAAGCACTTTAGCGGACTCAGAAACGCTCACGAATTAAACAACCCAACCAATGGAAACCAGTAGAAAAACGAAAACAGGAATCGCCGCCAAGAGGCTGTCTATCCTGTCGAGAACACCACCATGACCGGGCAGCAGCGAACTGCTGTCTTTAATGCCACGGGTACGTTTGAACATACTTTCTGTGAGATCACCAATAATCGATACCATAGCGGTTACAGCCGTGATCATCAGCAACTGAATCGTCATCCACAGACTAAAATCCATCCAGTAAGCAGCCAATAATGCGAGCAACAAGGTCGATGATATGCCGCCCCAGGCACCAGCCCAGGACTTACCGGGAGATACGTTTGGCGCCAGCTTAGCCTTACCCCAGGCCCTTCCCGTGAAATAGGCACCCACATCCGCTGACCAGACAAGTAACAACACATACAGAATCAGCAAAAGTACATTAAACTCAGCCACCGGTAAAAACTGTGCATCTCTTATAAATACCAGGGCCTTCCACATAGGCAGAAGAATTATCAGGCCGAGCACTGCACAGACCCAGGGCTGCCGCCAATATTTTGATGAATCAGGATAGCTCAGCACTAAAATGGTAGCGATGACCCACCACAAAACGGCAAAACTCAACACCCAGGTAACATCCAGTTGTGGTAAAACCTTTATTGCAAGCACTGCAATCATCATCCCGTAGGATACGCGGAACACCTGAGTCGTCAGTGATGATAAATTGGCCCACTCCCAACCGGCCAAGGCCAGAATGAAGGCAAAGAACCAACCAAAATAAGGTGATTCAAGAAGAAACACACCACTCAGCACCAGGGGCGCCAGAATCAATGCTGTTATAATTCGCTGTTTAAGCACAAAATCACCCGCTGTTGGCTTTTCAAGATTGGTTTAACTGCGCTATCTGATCATCTGTCTGACCAAATCGCCGTTTACGCTGCTGGAACGCTTTTAACGCATCGAGCATCTGCTCTGCGCCAAAATCTGGCCAGAATAAATCAGAAAAATAGAATTCTGCGTAAGCTAATTGCCAGAGCATGAAATTACTGATGCGCAGTTCACCGGCTGTTCGTATCATCAAGTCGGGCATGGGTAAATGACCTAAGGATAAATGCGCCTGGATTTTTGCTTCATCTATCTGCTCGGCCTGCAACTCTCCGCGCGCAACCTGCTGGGCAAGCTGACGACACGCCTGGGTAAGATCCCACTGGCCGCCATAATTCGCCGCAACAACGAGGGTCATACCCGAATTATTAGCCGTTAAGGTCTCCGCCTCAGCCATTAAGGTTTGCAGACGCTCATTAAACTGTGTCCTTTCTCCAATAATCAGAAGCCGTATATTGTTGCGGTGAATTTTTTGCACTTCTCTTTCCAGCGCAAAAATAAACAGCCGCATCAAGGCACTCACTTCATCCTGGGGGCGACGCCAGTTCTCACTACTAAAAGCAAATAAGGTAAGCACCTCAATGCCCTCACCAGCACAGGTTTTAACAACTTCCCGAACCGCTTCGACACCTGCCTTGTGCCCTGCGATACCGGGAAGTTTGCGCTGTTTGGCCCAGCGATTATTGCCATCCATGATAATCGCTACATGGCGTGGCTTGCTGCTCGAACTTATAGGAATGTCGGCACTCACACTTGTTTCCATCATGTTTTGTGTTAGTTATCAGACGATCATGCCTGAAAGCGATAAAAAATGACTTAAACAGCCATCAAGTCTTTTTCTTTATCCTGCAAAAGTTTTTCCACTTCACCGACATACTTATCGGTCAGCTTTTGAATCGCATCCGCTGCACGCTTTTCTTCATCTTCAGAAATTTCTTTTTCTTTTAATAACTCTTTGATATCGGAGTTTGCATCGCGACGGATATTTCGGATCGATACCCTGGCGGTTTCCGCATCTGACTTGGCAAGTTTAACCATGTCCCGACGGGTTTCTTCAGTTAACGCAGGCATAGGTATGCGGATCAGATCACCATTGGTAGAGGGGTTCAAACCCAGATTCGCTGCCATTATCGCTTTTTCAATAACAGGCACCATTTGCTTTTCCCAAACCGATATAGACAGGGTACGGCCATCTTCAACGTTTATATTGGCAGCTTGCTTCAACGGCGTCTGAACACCGTAGTAAGAAATTGATACGCCATCCAGAATACTAGGGTGAGCTCGGCCTGTGCGGATCTTTGCGAATGCCACACCCAGTGCTTCTATGCTTTTTTTCATGCGCTCTTCAGCATCTTGTTTTATTTCTTCTAACATACAGTTTTCCTCTTCAAAGTATTTTACCGCATACGCATTTTCAGTTGCGGGATAATTCACTTGATTCAGTGACGAGACGCCAACGCGCTCGTGAACTCCCTATCAAACGGTGCAAATCAATTGGGTGAGATCAGCGTTCCTTCAGATTCACCTACCATAATCCCGATCAAGCCACCCGGCTTGTTCATGTTAAACACTCTCACTGGCATATTATGGTCACGGCATAAACAAATGGCCGTTAAATCCATAACGCCTAACTTCTTATCAAGTACTTCATCGTAACTTAGCTTGTCATATTTCACTGCAGAACTGTCTTTCATTGGGTCGGCACTGTATACACCGTCAACTTTGGTCGCTTTCAACACGAGATCCGCATCTATTTCGATGCCACGTAAACACGCGGCAGAATCTGTGGTAAAAAATGGATTTCCGGTTCCCGCACTAAAAATCACCACTTCACCATCTTTCAGGTTACGAATTGCTCTGCGACGATCATAATGCTCTACCACGCCGCTCATCGGAATGGCCGACATCACCCGCGTCGAAATATTGGAACGCTCTAACGCGTCACGCATCGCCAGTGCATTCATGACAGTAGCCAGCATGCCCATATGGTCACCGGTCACCCGATCCATACCGGCAGCATTGAGGGCGGCACCGCGAAACAGATTACCCCCGCCGATGACCAGCCCGACCTGAACACCCACACCTATCAACTGGCCTATTTCTAAAGCCATCCGGTTGAGTACCTTCGGGTCTATACCGAAGTCCTCGTCGCCCATCAGGGCTTCACCACTTAGTTTCAAGAGAATTCGTTTATATTTAGGCTGGGGATTTACAGGCATATTTTTATCTCTTAAGGCGCGAATCAAATTAATAAAAAATGTATGACGCCACTCGAAAAAACAGTATCGAAGCAGCCGTCAGCAGCAAACCTGTTTCGCTGACATTAAAACAGCGGTTATCAGATACAATGATGCCGCATACAAACCTCAATAAAGATCTGCTATGCGGCACAAAGGCGCCAAATTGTAACAGGAAATCCTTTATCTGGAAAAAAATTTCCTGTCATATGGCAAATTGAGACCAAAAATCAGCCTTTCAACTGAGCAGCAACTTCGTCCGCAAAGTTAACAACTTCTTTTTCGATACCTTCACCCACTTCAAAGCGAACCATAGCAACCACTTCTGCACCCGCTTTCTTGGCAAGATCACCAATTTTCACTTCAGGGTTTTTCACAAAAGGTTGATCCAGCAGACTGATTTCAGCCAGGAACTTGCTGATACGGCCACCGATCATCTTCTCGATAATTTCTTTAGGCTTGCCGCTTTGCTCAGCTTGCGCTGTGAAGATTTCTTTTTCTTTCTCAATTACTTCTTCTGGTACATCTGACTGCTTCACAAATTGTGGGTTCACAGCAGCAATATGCATAGCGATATCTTTTGCAAGCTCAGCATCACCACCGTTTAGCGCAACCAATACACCGATTCGGTTATTTCCGTGAACATATTGACCAACAACCGCTTCGTTCAGGATCACAACGCGACGCACAGAAATATTTTCACCGATTTTCTGAACCAATGCTTCACGCGCACTTTCCAGCTCACCGGCCATTAACTTGGCTACGTCAGTTTCGTTGTTAGCCGCAGCTTTAGTAACAACCTGATCAACGAACGCCAAAAAGCCTGCATCACGTGCAACAAAGTCAGTTTCAGAGTTAACTTCAACCAGAACACCTGATTTACCGTCATCTGCCACTTTTGCAGCCACTACACCATCTGCAGCAGTACGGCCTGCTTTTTTAGCCGCCTTCATACCACTGTTTTTACGCATTTCTTCAATTGCTTTTTCGATATCACCATCGGAGTCAGCCAATGCTTTTTTACACTCCAGCATACCCAGACCGGTACGCTCACGTAATTCTTTTACTAGGGAAGCACTAATAGCAGCCATGATAAATCCTCTGTAAATTTAAAAAAAAAAGAGGCGAACCTCTTTTAATTGCCCCGAACGTAACAACTGCCCGGGGCACCAGTATTCACTCAACCCGAAAGGGCTAAACTATTACTCTGCAGCAGGCTCGTCTTCGCTTGCTGCTTCAGCAGCTTCCGCTACTTCTACATATTCACTGCCGCCTTTCACTGAACCTTCAATGACCGCATCAGCGAACGCTTTTGCATAAATCTGGATAGCGCGGATCGCGTCATCATTACCAGGAATAATGTAATCAACGCCATCAGGATCACTGTTAGTAT
>JBFHPN010000158.1:0-5658 GCA_041592735.1 Oleiphilaceae bacterium
CCAGGGCCCTCAGGTTGCCTTATGTTTAAAGGGCTTTCTGTGGCATAGCCATTATTTTCACAGACAAACAGCACAGGCAATTTGTGAAGCGCGGCATAGCTGATACTTTCATAGAAGGCACCTTCTTCAGCGACGGCATCACCAAAAAAAGCCGTGGAGATATGCTTCGCCCCATCCATTTTAAAGGCCAGCGCACTGCCAGTTGCTGCAGCAATGGCTTGGCCCAGAATAGCACTGGATGCGATAAAACCATGCTCGCGCGAGGTAAGGTGCACAGACCCGCCTCGCCCGCCGGAACAACCGGTTTTTCTGCCAAACAACTCGGCGGCTAAACGATAAAAAGAACCGCCTTTTGCCAGATAATGATTGTGCGAACGGTGATGACTATAAGCGACATCGGTCTGCATTAAATGATGACAGACCCCCACAGCGACCGCTTCCTGACCAACACCAAAATGGGTGGGCGTGCGCATCTCCTGTTGCTTATAACGCTCTGCCAGGGCCAGTTCGCCACATCTCAATTCAAGAAGATTTTGGTACAACTTAAGTGAGACCTCGGAACTGAACGGAAATTGATTAGTCGTGGCCATGTAAGGTTTCCATAAAATCATATAAACGATAAATCTGATTCGCGATATCCAGCGAGGACAAGTCACACTGATCCACTGCTGCCCAGTCGACCTGATCCAGAATCGCCTTCATATTACCTATTTCAGACAGCGTTAAGGGAATCGACATGCCCTTGGGTAACATATCCACCACGCCGCGCATATCCCGATTACAGATGACGGGCAACCCGGCGGCAGCGCAGGACCAAATCACCGAGGGCAAGGTTGTGGGGGTAAACAAGCCCATGGCATCGCGCATAAACTGATCATTCAGATAGGTGGTCATGTCATTGAATATCTGCATATTGAACAAACTCCAACCGGCATGATATTGGCTTAATTCATACGCCAGCGCATGCGGGGAATGAATAGGGTCATGCAGGTGAAAACGTGTTTGATCCTCAGCAGGTAAAGTCGCCCTGAACGTCTCGGCACTGGCACGAGAGGACACACCAACGTAATAATGAATATGAATCCCGCTCGCCAACATTTGTGCGACATAGGGTTTGAAACCGGTTCGGGAAGGTTCCCAGAACTCCTCCAGCAAGACTGAAATAATGGCAATATGGTAGCCATCCTCACGTCTTTTTTGACGCACCTCAGGGATTCGCTGATAACGATGACAATGAACTCTTGGTAAGCGGGTTTTCATGGCATTTTCCACGAAATCACCAAAATCAGTGGTGTAAGAGCTAAAGACAATGCCTTCCGCTTCCGCCAGCATTTGCTGATATAAGGCACTTGCCTGAGCACCCGCCTCATAGTTTTTCACACCGGGTTTGATGGCATCATACATATGCAATACCAGCCTGGCCTTTGAGCCAGCCACCCGGCAGGCGTTAATCGTTCTGATCACGGCAAGACACGCTGCATAGCAAATCGCAGCACGACGAAAATCCCATGATGGCGGAAATAGCGCTTCATAGTGAAAAAAGATTGTGCCCCGTTCCAGCCGGCAGAAGGTGACCAAAATATCCAGCAAACCGCCAATCGCGTAGCCTTTCAGATTAAGGTCAGCGGTTTGAGGGGTTGCATAGCCAGTGTGCTTGATATCCCGCACATCTTCTGAACCCATCCAATACGTTGCGTAGTTATCCTTGGCCATCTGGTCAATGGTTGAGGTTAAGGTTCCCATGGGCTTGGCGCTTGAAAACAGGACAGGATTCGACTCCTGATTGAGCACCTCGATAAAGGCTAAGGTCGAAGGTCTTAACTCTTCCTGACTCTTACGAATATAGACATCAAGTAAATCGATACAATTATGTTCACCAAACTGGGCTTTGTAACTCTGAATCGCCTGTGTGTTGCGGGTCATAATGACACAGGTATCTGCATCATTGGCGGGCATCGCGCTGGGCGAGCAGATGGTCTTCCCCCCAATTGTATTACCGGCTCTATGGCTGTCCACAAATACGATATTGGGATATACCTCTGCCAACTGTTCGAGAATAGGTGTAAACAGAATGGAACAGGGTGCAACGATCAAACGCTCAGAAGCCCCCTTTCTGCTGCTCAAAAAAGCGTCTATATGATGATTGACCTGCTCAAAGCTTAGCTGTGCGATGAAGTCACTGACATCAATATATTGATTGATAATTTCTTCGATGACTGATTCATAGCTTAAGCTTTCTCGAAAGCACGGGGCGGATAAGTATTGGCTAAATATGCTTTCTAACTGCTTAGCAAATATCCCGAAAACATTTTCTTCTAAAATACCGTTGACCATATTCACAACTTTTTTAAACGATAAATTTGAGGGTTATGAGATTACAATGTGCTTATTACTGTGCTGAATTGACCCAATTTTTCTTCTTCTGTCGGATCTCTGACATCAATCACCAAAAAACCAACATAGCCATGAGCTTCACCCCTAAAGGGATGGTTGCAATCCAGTGTGACGGTATGCTCGTTGATGTGGGTCACGCGGCCCGAGAAGATTTTCATTTGGCTTGTCGTTTTAAAGATCATCCCGACTTTTAACTCGTCGACACCTTTGAAATTTTCGATGGGTAATTCAAACACCAGATCAGGCGAATATGGCAGCTCTGTCAGATAGTCTGTCGCCACATTCGCATGCTCTTCCGGCGACATACCCAGGAGCCTCTCTCTTAGCGGGGCATAAGAAAAATCTTCCGGGTAGCGGCCTGTCTGTTCAAAGGTTCCCCATATTTGGCCATTCTCAAGGTGATTAACAACAGCCAGTTTTACAATTTTTCCATTCTCAATTTTCATGCTTAAGTCTTATTATTTGTTGATGTGAACAGCAAAACCGACACTAGCTGAGGGTTTTCTTTGCTCGGAAAAACGAATGAATCTCTCCAACGACCTGATCAATAACTTCAAGATTCATGCCACTAAAAAGCGGCAAGGAAATAGCGGTTTCGGCATAAGCATTAGCAGCAGGATAGTCTGCAGCGTCATAGCCTAATTCAACATAATAAGGCTGTGCAGGAATCGGCATATAATGCAGATTTACACAAAAGCCGCTCGCTGTCAGCTGCTCAAATAACGCCCTTCGCTCTTGTTTATCTACCCTGATGATAAACAAATGCCAGGCCGAGTTACCGTGATCTGTCGTTAATAAGGACAAGGGTAAGCCTTGCAAAGCATCTTGGTAGCAGCGGGCCAACTCTCGACGCTCACGGGTTCGCTTGTCCAGGCGCTTGAGTTGCGATAAGCCCAACGCCGCATGAATATCACTCAAACGGTAGTTATAACCCAAGACCTGCTGTTCGTAATACCATGAGCCGGTCGGTTTATTGATAAAACAGCTTTGATCGCGCTCAATGCCATGACTCATATATAGGCGGGCACGTTTTGCAAGTGAAGGATTATTCGTGGTAATTGCCCCACCCTCTCCGGTGGTAATCGGTTTCACCGGATGAAAACTGAATATACACAGATCACTATAGCGGCAAGATCCGACCGGTAGCTCCTCATAGTTGCCGCCCAGTGCATGGCTGGCATCTTCGATAATACGAATATCGTAGCGCCTGCAGAGCTGGCTGATGGCTTTCATATCACAGCTTTGTCCGGCTAAATGCACGACGATCAACAATCGTGGCAAGCGCTTTTGTAAGGCGGCCTGATTCAGTTTATCCGCCAGTGCCGCAACCGAAATAAGTCCGGTTGACGCCTCAATATCCACAAAATCAAGCTCTGCACCACAATATCGGGCACAATTTGCCGAAGCGACGAAACTGAGTGCTGTCACCCAGACACGATCGTTCTCGGTCAGCTCCAGGGCCAGGCAAGCAAGGTGCAGTGCTGCGGTAGCACTGGATGCGGCCACGCAATGTTTGGCCTGGCAGTAATCCGCCACAGCCTTTTCAAACTGGGTCACTACCTGCCCTTGGGTCAGGTAATCCGAGCGTAATACGCTCACGACCGCGTCTATATCTTCTTCACTGACCTGTTGACGGCTATAAGGAATCACTCAGTGAGATCCAGATCAAGGGCTTTAATGGCAGAAATATCCAGAAACTCCGGATTATTGGATGATTCATAACTAAACCCGGCAGAGACGTACTGGCCCTGTTCTCCGAAGCCGTTTTTGCGGTAATCCACATCAATATCCGAAAACTTGATGGTGGGAATAATGACGTAGTGATCCTTAAATTCAATCGTGCGGCTCGCATCATCGGATGGAATCATGATCTCGTGCAATTTTTCGCCCGGGCGGATACCAATGACCTTATGCGAAAGATCAGGTGCCAGCGCACGGGCCAGATCCGAAATTTTCAGCGAGGGTATTTTGGGAATGAAGGTCTCTCCGCCATACATACTCTGAAAGCAATTTAAAACGAAATCGACACCCTGTTGCCGGGTGATCCAAAAACGCGTCATTTCAGCATCAGTAATCGGTAAGCTGGACTCGCCTGCTGCAATGAGTTTCTTAAAAAGCGGCACAACTGAGCCGCGTGACCCAATAACATTACCATAGCGAACCACAGAGAATCGTGGATATTTATCCCCAACAATATTATTGGCGGCGATAAATAATTTGTCGGAACACAACTTGGTGGCACCATAGAGGTTAACAGGGTTGGTAGCCTTATCCGTAGATAAAGCGATTACTTTTTTAACCTTGTTTTCAATGGCTGCATGAATGACGTTTTCGGCACCATTGATATTGGTACGGATGCATTCAGTCGGGTTATATTCTGCGGCAGGCACTTGCTTCAGCGCAGCAGCATGAATGATATAATCCACACCATTACACGCCTGGATAAGTCGCTCTTTATCACGCACATCGCCAATGAAATAGCGCATGCTGGGCGCATTAAATGCTTGCTGCATCTCATATTGTTTGAGTTCATCTCGCGAGAAGATAATAATTTTTTTAGGTTTGTAACGCGCTAACAGGGTTTGCGTATAACAGCGCCCAAATGAACCCGTGCCACCTGTAATCAGTATGGATTTCCCATCAAACATCAATCTAAAACCTATTAAAAAATTTCTAGTTATTATTAATACCGACTCAAGACGGATATTTAATAGTCTGTTGCGCTGGAAGTCTCATGGATTCAGGTTTTATTGTCAATCCGTAACGAGCACAAACTCTAACATGCGTATATGTCATCGAATGAATTTCTCCCCACATTCTTAGCATAGCAAATCTTCAGTGATTTCCAGGCTTTCTATTCATCATCCTGATGACGGCTAAGTAGTGATACAAAAACTTACCCGTTTACCCTTTACATTCTTCCAACCTGCAGTTTTTTCGGATGAAAAAGCGGCAATACTTTGACTTTTTCATTGCTTTTATCTTAGTGAACACGTCGTTGCTTTAAATAAAATACGTCCACACACAATATTATTTTTTCATATTTTCAATCACTTACAAACCAAAATAAAAAATAAAAATAAATTTGGCACGAATATAGCTACTGATACATCAGGAATCTCTAAGTAGTCATGCTTAGAGACAATTTATAGGAATCTTATGTCACTTTGTTATAGGCCAAATTATTAACAAGACATAAAAGTTCATCACTACGTAAGAAGAGGAAAAGCAATGCCTCAAATAATTAACACGAACATAGCTTCC
>JBFHPN010000159.1:0-5650 GCA_041592735.1 Oleiphilaceae bacterium
CCAGCGGGTTACCTTAGAAAACTCAGCTTCAGTTAATGCCGGCATACCAAACGGCATCCCCCCCTGAGGATTATTTGAGGCGTAAGCATCAAATTCCTCAATGGTTGGGCAATGCTGGTCTCGACTCGCACTAAAATCAAAGTTCTTCAGCACTTTTTGCGCGGGCAGCGGATGCTGCTGCTTTAGTTCAAGCATGCGATATAACAGGCTGCCTTGCAGATTTGCCTGGGCCAGCTGCTCTCGTTCATTCAATACCGGAAAGTAACCTCTGCTGCGCCAAGCCAGGGTATCCGGTTCATCTATCGACACCCGACTCGGTGAAATTGCCAACAAGCGTGTGCCATCATAAACCGGTTGTTTATGGGCGCCACGGTCGATACCCTCAAAGGAACTCATATTCAACTGGCAAGGTGAATCATAGCAGGCATGGCAGACCACGCAGCGCTGATTGATAATAGGCTGAATGTCACGATGAAACTCCATCTGATCTGACGCAAGCGTATCTGTCAGACGGTTTTGAACGGACGGCTCCCCCCATTGCTCGTTAAGCTGTCGCTCTGCAAGCACAGCGCAGCCCAACAGCAGAATGGACAAAATCGGCAAACGTATAAAACGACGAAGATTAAGGCTACGCAACGGTCTCTTTCCTCTGATACCTGTTTAGCGTTAGTGAAACTTACGACACCCAGTCTACAGCTCAACTAATTTGAAAACCCAATGTTTCCCTGCATGAATATCTATGAACCCGATATTCAACACTCACAGGCTATTTATGCGGTCTTTGCGAGCATATTCAATAGTTTTAACTATCTGAGGGTGCAATTTTTCGAGCTGTTGCGTGCACCCACTTCCCGCCAACACGCAGAACCCGATAGACTGAGTTCAGCACCTGACGATGAACATCTTCAACCGGGTCCGCAAGCTGGCTGACCAGGGGCACTTTTTGCAGAATAGAAAACGGCTCATCGGCGATTGAGTAATGCATGGTTTCTACCGTCTCCAGTGTTTTTTCATAGCCTGTGGCGAGCAGATCCAGTGCTCCGGCAATCAATGCCTGAGCAGAGACATCATGCTCGTGCCGCTCTATATAAGGCTTTTTAATCACCGAATAGGTTTTGACAGGTGCAGACGCCAAAGAACTTGAGCGCAAGGCATCTTCTTTCAGCCATCCCTTAATTTGCTCGTAAACCTGCTGCGAATTGGCTAATTTCATATGCACCATCCCCTCAAAATGGGCATTTCGGCAATTCAGCGGTGCAGAACGAGGGTTTGCGCTTCGATGTCGCACCAGAGCGTCACCAAAAAGTTTGTTGACCAAAGGTTTATTTTTGGAGACAGCACCACTTATAAAGTAATGTCGCGCATGTTCAGTAAAACTATGGCAGACCGCATTCTCATCTGAGGTTTTATTGAGGTAGCGCAAACCATCTTTCAAATCCTGGATACCTTCACTGCGCAAATCCACCCAGTCAGCCCAATGACTCACATATTCTTTGGGTATATGACGAAGTATCTCTCCGGTCAGATGCCCAAATTTCTCGAGTGGTGAACCTTCATGAGGCGTACCGATGTAAAAACATTCGCTCAACTTCTTGCGCCACTCTGGCACATTCTTTACCTCTGCGGCCATCGCTTGGGCATATCGAGCCAGCAATCCACCCATACTGAATCCAACCAATACCAGCTGATCAATTTCAATCGGATAAACGCTAAATAACCTTGAAAGCAGTGCTGAAAATTCCCGGGCATTTTTTTCCAGCGTGAGGCCTGAGTTGTACCTCAGGTAAAAGGGCGTCAGGCCAAAATCTTCCTGCAATTTGGTGCCATAATTTTCTTTAGCACGCGCTGAGCCGGCAGTATCAAAATAACTGTCGATATACTGGTCAACATACTCATCAAGCGCTGAAACAGTAGGCTTTTTATCCTTGGCAAAGGCCTCTTCAAAATCCCAGACCGTTTCCAGATTAGTTAAACCGTGAACCAATATGACCACTTTGTTGGTTAAAGGAAAATCAAGCTGATGGGCAAGACGCTCATTCAGACTTAAGGGTTTGAAGTGATGATAAAAGGCCATTTTGATGGCTAAAGGATTATTTTGCTTTTCGAGATAATCGCCCATCACGCCATTGAGTACCGAACGGCTCAAACGACCCCATTGACGATGTTTCAAATGATCTGTTCCAGAATCAGACAACTGCGCTTCACTCATGATACATCCTCATACAACATGCTCCAAGACTAGCATGTTTTTTGAACATTGCCTTGACTTTTTTGTCCACTAAACAACATCCAATACTGTTTTTTTTGAACTTTCTAGTTTGTAAATATTTAGGTAAGCTTAGCGCGCCAAATTATCCTCCATGCTGGAATATAGCCATGACACAGCAAATTCTTAAGCGCATATGCATACTCAGACTCTCAGCCATCGGCGATGTTTGCCATGCCGTTGCTGCCGTTCAAGCCATTCAGCGCACACACCCGGACGCTGAAATAACCTGGATAATTGGTAAAATTGAACACCGATTGCTCGAAGGGCTGCCGGGCGTCCGCTTTGTTATCTTTGATAAAACCCTCGGGAGGGCGGCTTATAAACAGTTAAAACAGGATCTCAACGGCGAAACGTTTGATGTTTTATTACATATGCAAGTCGCCATGCGCGCCAATCTCGCAGCAGG
The DNA here is from genome assembly GCA_041592735.1 of Oleiphilaceae bacterium. Lineage (GTDB taxonomy): Bacteria > Pseudomonadota > Gammaproteobacteria > Pseudomonadales > Oleiphilaceae > PZPK01. Next base: position 2,676 of record JBFHPN010000159.1, read on the forward strand.
CCAGATCAATGCGGCACGTAAAATAGGTTACGACTGGAGCAGGTCCAAGGAATTACACTCGCTGTTCATCAATGAGCGCATCAAGTCGCAGACCCAGGCGCATGTTCTGGAAAGTTTTTTTGCCTTCGCAGAAAAGCTGGGCGTTCCGGAAACAGCCAAACACCAACTCAGTTGGAATATTCCCGTATCTCCCGAGGATCAAGCCTTCGCAGATAGTTATATCGTCGCGAATCAGAAAACCCTTATCATTTCTGCTGCCGCGAGCAAGGCTGAACGAAACTGGACGGTTGAAGGCTATGCAGCCATTGCGGACTATGCAGCCCAGAAAGGTTTTAACGTGCTTTTATGTGGCGGCCCTGCCAAGCAGGAGCAAGCGCTTGGCAACGCCATCGAAGCCGCCTCAGAAACAACAATGCTTAACCTGATCGGTAAAACCAGCCTGAAACAGATGCTGGCCTTGCTCAAGGCTGCATCACTGGTCATCGCTCCGGATACCGGGCCTGCACATATGGCTGTTACTCAAGGCACTCCGGTACTTGGTTTGTACGCCCATTCCAATCCCAAGCGTACCGGCCCCTATTTATATCAGGACTACGTGGCAGAAGTGTACCATTCAAATATACTCAAACAATTCCATAAGTCGGCCGCCAAGCTTCCTTGGGGAACGCGTGCAAAAGGCAAGACATTAATGTCACAAATTACTATTGAGCAAGTGATCGAACAATTTGATCATGTGTGTCAGGATTTCAGCCTGGCTTAATTCCAGAGCAGGCGCCAGTCTGCTTCGTTACCAGATAAGTCCCATCATAGACCCTGTTGTGTATCAACATGACAATGTTTATTGTATGACTCAAAATGACAAGCCTTTCTAAAAAGTAAAATAAATGTAACAAAATGAACATTTGATCACAGAGAGATTGTGTTTTTTCTGTATGCTATACACCATGATTCGTTCGCAATGATAAAAATGAGGTGGATAGTGACTTCCCCAGCGATCAATGATGTAATTCTTGAATTGTTCGATTATGCCTCTCAAGGCTTACCAAGATTCCAAGATGCCCTGAAAAAATCTCTGGGTTGCCAGTCCGTTCATTGGCTTGAAGAACAATATTCACCCGCTGCAAATGACCCCTGTCTGCCTGAATGGACATTCAACACACCGCTACTCAGGATAGATCCAAACGAAAAATCACAGTTATTACTTCAGCTTGAGCATCATAAACCCGTCTTTTTGAGCTTGCGTTTCAGTTCAGCCTCATGCCCGAAAAGTCTGATGAACAATGCGGATTTGCTAGCACTAATGCCACATATACAACAAGCCGCAATTCTGGCCAGGGAGATTTCTGAACAGACAGGCGATGCATGGGCGATGCAATATGTCATGCAGCATCACCCTCTTAATCTGGCCGACAAACAGCTGCACGTAAGCAATTCGCTTGAGCACCAAAAAGAAGATCTGCTGCTCAATTATGAACAATCGTCCGCCAATGATTTTTCTGATATCTCACTATGCAAGGACATGTTAATCCGTGAATTCAACCTGACCCCCTCAGAAGCCGAACTGAGCCAGGCCATTTTTCAGGGGAAAAGTCTGCAAGAGATTACCGAAAACCGGCATGTTTCCAAGCAAACAGTCAGGAAACAACTTCAGTCCGTGATGAAGAAAACCGGCACAGAAAGTCAGGAGACGCTGTTACTGTTACTTTTCGAGCGCTGCCTGCTGACAAAACTTGTCTAGCCAGGGTGTTCGAAAATCATAAACAAGAATAAAAAATAGCCTGAGCGGGATGTGTTCATCTTGCCCGGATAACGCTTAAGGTAAAGATCATGATAAGCATGCTGAAAAATAATATCGATATTCATGCAGAGCTGGAAACCTCAGAAGACCAGCTGGATGAAACGAATCTTATTCACCTGATCTATCGTTTCGCCGGAAAGAAAGATGAGTGGTTCAATTTATTACTAAGTTTATCCAAATGCATCGCGATCTATCAGTCCCTGCCTGAAGGCCACCCTTACCAGGGCATGTCTGAACGTTTGCTGTCCCACTTGAAAAATGCCATCAAAATCAGCGGCCGCCTCAATACCGGCAGTTATACCTTACTCAATAGCAATACATTGGATTTATTACCGATTGCCGCGGGCGTCATGGATAGTCGAGGCAGACTAGTTGAAGTCAATCAACGTGCCTTGTCCCGTATCGATAAACTCCCGGAATGGTCCATTATCAACCAGCATCTCACTCTCCCTCATCTGGACCTGACGGAAACCATTCAGGCATTTGTGATGTCCGGTGAACATTTCCGGGCAATCCCTATCCCCCCTAAAACGTCTCTTCAAGAGCATGAGGCGCTAAGTTTTTCGGACAGTGAATATCTTTACCTCAGCCAGATCCCTAATCCGAACCAAGCCGATAAACCCTATATTTATTTTTGTTTTCACCAACCCCCTGGCCAACTGATAAGCCCAAACGCACTTCGAGAGCAATTTGGTTTAACCGAAACCGAAGCCTTAGTTGTGGTGACCCTGTTCGAGCATATCTCCAGCGCTAAAGCAGCTAAGAAGCTGAAACTGAAAGATGCCACCTTGCGCGCCCACTTAACCAGCATTTATCAGAAAATGAATGTCAGCCGCAAGCCTGAACTGATTCGAAAAGTGATGCTCCATTGCTTAAGTCAGGCCACGCACAATACGTATTTTTTTAACGAAAATGATGAAATAGATCATCCCGCTCTTTTAGCCAGTGATCGTCGACACAGCCAATTAAAACGGTTTACTTTGAGTGACGGCCGCCAATTAAGTTACCTGGATGTAGCATTCCAGGGTCAGCACGACACCACCGATACGATTGTAATGTTGCATAATTTAATGGGCTCAGCATTCGAACGCCCCCCTGAAGCCTACCAACAGGTTAAGCGCAAGAAATTAAGAGTGCTGGTCCCTGAACGGCCGGGATATGGCGACAGCGACCCCTC
>JBFHPN010000160.1:0-5615 GCA_041592735.1 Oleiphilaceae bacterium
TGAGTCAATACTCAACTCTTTGAAAATAACAGCACGGGCAACAGCCATGGCAATATTTAAAATTGATTCTTCTATCAGCGATTGCTGCTTGGCAATGGGCGCTACTAACTCAGAAAGCAAATGATCCAACTGCGCTAGCCGCGCTTCTATTTTAGCCTGACCTTCCACCAGGCCTTGTTCTACCCCCTGCTGAAAACCTTCCTCTTTTCCAATGGGCAACCCATCTTGTTTGCCCTGGGCAAAACCTGCCTGGTAACCTTCTTGTTTTCCTTCTTCGAAAGCTTCCTTACGAATTTTTTCTATTTCCTGAGCGGTCGGGGGTTTAATCTTTTCAGCTTTAGGCGGAACGGACCTGTTAGTTTTATTATCGCTGCCAATATTGGGCAATTCCCAGCGTTCGTAGGCGGTTAGTTTTCCAGGTTCAATATTCTCAAATTTACGACTCATATTAAATCATCGCTTCGCCAGAACCACCCAGGCTGATTTCACCGCTTTCAGCCAAGCGTCTTGCAATGGTAAGTATTTCTTTCTGGCAGGATTCCACTTCACTCACCTTAACAGGGCCTTTGGCTTCGAGGTCGTCACGTAACAGTTCAGCTGCCCGTTTAGACATATTCTTGAATATTTTCTCTTGCAAATCCGGGTCCGCACCTTTTAATGCAATGATCAGAACATCCGAAGACACCTCTCTGAGCAAGGTTTGAATGCCTTTATCATCTACATCTTTCAGGTTTTCAAAGACGAACATCAAGTCTTCAATTTCGCTACCCAGTTCAGCATCGACTTCTTTTATGCTATCCATCAAATCTGCTTCAATGCTGGTATCAATAAAGTTCATGATATCAGCCGCACATTTTACGCCGCCAATTTTACTGGTTTTCGTGGCGGCATTACCTGAGAATTGTTTTTCGAGAATATCATTGAGTTCTTGCAATGCCTGGGGTTGAATCGTTTCCAGCGAAGCAACACGCATAATAACGTCCAGCCTAACCTTCTCATCAAGCACGCCCAATACTTCCGCAGCCTGGTCAGATTCCAGATAAGACAAAACGATCGCCTGTATCTGAGGATGTTCATAACGAATTAATTCAGCCACAGCGCGGCCATCCATCCACTTTAAGGTATCCAGTCCGGTGGTATTGCCGCCCACCAGAATACGATCGATTAAACTATCGGCCTTATCTTTACCCAATGCCTCTGTCAGCATGTTTTTGATGAATTGATCCGAGCCAATTCCCATACCGGTCTGGCGTCCGACCGATTCAAGGAAATCCAACATGACCTGTTCAACCTGATCCTGGGTCACATCTTTCAAACTGGCCATTGCGCTGCCCACACGCTGCACTTCTTTCGGCCCCATGTGTTTCAACACCTGGGCAGCATCAACTTCACCCAGGCTCATCAGCAGAATGGCCGCCGAATCCAAATGAGTCAGTTTTTTTGCTTTTTTATCTGCAGCTTTATCAGTCATCAACATTTACCCATTGACGTATTACTTGTGCGACCCTGGCAGGATCTTCTGCGATCAAACCTTTCAGGGCATTTACTTGTCGATCAAAACCTTCCGATGCACCCGGCAACAGGAACTCATCGGATGCACTTAAACTTACTCGCTCACCACTGGCACCCTCACCCATAGCAGTCATTTGCGCCAAACCGTCTTCATCACCGGCCAATGCCAATTCTTTGGCGTTGGCACCACTGGTCGCCAGATTTTTAAAGGTCGGGCGAATCACTGCAAAGATCACGATAATAGCCAGCAACAAGGCCAGAACCTTCCAGATCAAATCCAGGAACCAGTCCTGTTCCCAAATTTGAGGCTCTGCAAAAGGCTCAACGACCACGGGCGCAAAGGGTGTATTGATAACGTTTACACTATCGCCTCTGGCAGCCGAATAACCCACGGCATTTCGTACTAACAGGGTCAGCCTTTCCAGCTCGGCTTCTGACCAGGGCGTAAAGGTCACGGCACCCGTTTCAGGATTAATGGTACGAATATCATCAATTGCCACAGCAACCGTGAGGCGTTTTAATCTGCCTTGCTGTTGTCGAGTATAGCTAATAGTTCTGTCTACTTCATAATTTCTGGTCTTTTGTGAACGAATATTAGTTGGCACACCGCCATCCTGTCCGGCCGCTGCGCCGGCTAATTCAGGCGCCTGTGCATTACCCGGTGGCTGATTGGCCAACGCGCCCGGAATTCCGCCATCCGCCAGGGATTGTTTTTGCTCATCCAGTGTCTGTTCACTTCTTAACACCTGGGCATCCGGGTTGTATGATTCTTCGGTTGACTCCATCTGGGTGAAATCAATATCAGCCGAAACTTGCGAACGAAAACGCTCGGCTCCCATAATCGGGCTCAACAGATTCGTTATGCGATTATTTAGCACTTCTTCCATTTTTCGGGAATATTCGAATTCTTTCGAAACCATTTTATCAAGCTCGGTTTCATCATTTTTCGATAACAGGTTGCCATTCTGATCCACAACAGTAACCATTGATTTATTCATTTCAGGGACACTGCCTGCAACCAGATTCACGATAGAATCAACCTGCTCCCGGGTAATCGGCCGCGCTGATGAGGTTTCCACCAAGACCGAGGCAGAAGGTTGACGCGAATCCCTGACAAATACAGAACGTTTCGGTATAGCTAAATGCACGCGAGCATTCCGGATATTATTAAAGCTTGTAATTGATCGAGCTAATTCACCTTCCAGGCCACGTTTGAAACGCGCAGTTTCCATAAACTGACTGGTGCCCAGAGACTGTTCTTTATCAAGAAGTTCATAGCCGATTGTTTGTTCGTTAGTAATACCGGTTGCCGCCAGTTTCATTCTGGCCTCATAAAGCTTATTTGCTTCAACCAGCAGCATGCCTGTGCGATGATCTATCTTGAAATTATAGCCATTCAGATTAAGCACCCGAGTCGCTTCTTCCAGATCCTGAGGCTTTATATTATTCATTAACGGTTGATAGTTCGGCTCCTGCAACCAGAGCACCAGGGCTAAACCCAGCGCCACACTGGCTGCCAGACCGACCATTAAACCAATCTGGCGCAAGACACCTAAACGATTAATGCCTGTCATTAAATCGCTTTCAGAACCGATGATCTCTGACTCAGCGGACGCACCGACATTCATAGGTAAATTGTTCCCTGTTTGTGCTGGAGCAAGTGCCATATATTAACCCTCTACCTTCTCATTAAACCGGCATTTTCATAATATCTTCATAAGCCTGAACAACTTTATTTCTTACTTGTGTCAAGGCTTGAAAAGATACAGACGATTTTTGAGATTGAATCATCACTTGTGATAAAGATACCGAGGGGTCACCCTGCACATAAGCAGTGGTTAACGCACTCGATTTTTGTTGTGTTTCATTGACGGTATTCACCGCTTTGGATAGCAGATCACTAAATTTTGGCACATCCTGTGGTGCCTGCGTTCCCTGTACCTTGGTAGGCGATAATTCAGGCTTAAGCTCTTGCGGACGCTGCACCTGTGCACGCAAATTTCGCATTTCAGCCAACACCTGATTAATATCTGCTCTCCCTGATACGGAGTTAATTCCAGACATATATCACCTCGTCAAAAAATTGTTATTAAACACCTTCTATTAATGACTAAAGCATAAAGCGGGCCAATTTTTACAAACAACAAAAAAGGAGCCTTAAGCTCCTTTTGAAAGTTAATTACCGAAGAATCATGAAGGGCGAGAAATAAAGCCTGCCCCCTTACATAGAAGACTATTTCAGGCAGACAACCTGGCTCTGACATCAATCCCGTTATCACGCATTTGTGCTAATTTATAACGTAAGGTGCGCGGGCTAATACCCAGCTTTTCAGCAGCATTTTTCTTCTTCCCTTTTTCCTGCTTCAAGGTATCGATAATAATTTGATACTCACGCAGCTTAAGATCCTTACCTAGCCCTGAGATTTCCTCTGAATCGAGCGCCACGTCCATAACACTCTCCTGAACCTGTTGTACGGCAGAAACAGCCTGGGCATTTTCCAGAATCCAATTAGATGTATTGGAAGTATCCAGACAGAAATCTGCAATGCTGACCACACCACCGCTTGCCAGAATAAGTGAACGCTGAATAGCGTTATCCAATTCACGGACATTACCCGGCCAGGCATATTGCATTAAAAACGGTTTGACATCATCAGCAAAAGCCATCGGTGCGCGCTTCATTTTCTGTGCATGCTCTTCCAATAAACGCTGAGCCAGCGGCCAAATATCGAGTGGTCTCTCACGCAAGGGTTTCCACATCATCGGGAACACACTTAAACGATAATAAAGGTCTTCCCGGAATTTGCCTTCTTTGACATATTCTTTCAGATCACGGTTTGTTGTGGCTAAAACCCTGACATCCAGCGCAATAGTCTTACGCCCGCCAACACGTTCAACTTCTCTTTCCTGCAAAACGCGTAATAACTTCGCCTGAAGCCCCAGATCCATTTCTGAGATTTCATCCAATAAAAGCGTGCCGCCATTAGCCTGCTCAAACTTACCTGGCGAACTGGCATAGGCACCCGTAAATGCGCCTTTTTCATGACCAAACAAGGTGGCTTCCAGCATGTTTTCAGGAATGGCTGCGCAGTTTAACGCCACGAAAGGTTTCTTGCGTCGTGGTGATTTATCATGAATGAAACGTGCCAGCACCTCTTTACCCGTGCCACTTTCACCGGAGATCATTACTGTCGATTCAGATTCTGCCACGCGCTCGGCAATTTGAAAAAACTGCTTAGTGAAAGGATCTTCAGCAACCGGAGCCACACCCTGACCAGAGCGCGTTGCAACCACACCCTCATCAGACAAGCCCAGAATTTTAATAATTGACTGAATCAGCACCTTTGGTTCGAAAGGTTTTACCAGGTAATCAGCCGCACCATTCTGCATGGCATCAACGGCTTGCTTCACCTGGCCATAGGCCGTAATCAGCATCATCGGTAATTCAGGAAATCGCTGTTTGATATGGCCCAGCAATGCATGACCATCCATACCCGGCATGTTGACATCACTGACCACCACATCAACTTTATGCTTATCAAGCTTTATCAGTGCTGCCTCGGCAGAATCGGCTTCGATAAACTCCATACCAGCGAGTTGCATCGTAGTGCATAAGGCTTCACGTAATTCTTTATCATCTTCAACGATGAGCACTTTAGTCATGTTATTAATTACTGACATCTTGACTACCTCTCGATTTCTGGTTGAACAGCTTTGTCATTCACTGACTCAAGCTCTTGCGTTTCTTGTAATTGACTTGTTTGCTGCGTGGCATAACAGGGCAATTTAACACTTGAGGTTACCCCCTGCTCTGAGGATTGCATGCTAAATTCACCCTTATGGGCTTTAACCACTGCTTGCACCACCGCCAAACCTAAACCGGTACCCTGAGGCTTGGTGGTAAAAAAAGGTTCGAACACCTTGCTTAAATCGGCCCCCGGGATTCCAGGCCCATTATCTTTAAAGGTCAGTGTCAGAAAACCGTCCTCCGCAACTGTCAGCGCTATTTCTATTCGTAAATCGGTTCTTTTTGCGATCGCGCAGGCTTCTATGCTGTTATTGATGAGGTTTAAACACGCGCCCACCAGGGTTTCTTTGTTACA